>DASVVH010000131.1:0-13927 GCA_036386615.1 Ardenticatenaceae bacterium | reverse complement strand
GCGTGCCCCTTGCCACCATAGTTGGGCGAGGCGGAGATGTTCACCAGCAGTTCCGCGCCTGCCTGCGCCTGCCACTGCGGCGGGCCGGAGGGATACCAGATATCCTCGCAGATATTCACCCCCACGAGGTCGCCTTCAAAGTCGAATACGGGGCTGCTGAGTCCCTCACCGAAGTAGCGGTTCTCGTCGAATACGCCGTAGTTAGGCAGAAAATGTTTGTGGTAGGTGCCCAGCCGTTGCCCGTTCTGAAAGACCGCTGCCGCGTTGTAGATGTCGTACTCGTCACAGGCAGGGAAGCCGACGACGACGGTGATGCCCTCGGTGGCGCGGCGAATCTCCTCAAGCACGCGCTGGTTGGCCGCGATGAAGTCGGGCTTGAGCAGCAGGTCTTCGGGGGGGTAGCCGGAGGTGGCGAGTTCGGGGAACATGACCAGCCCCGCCCCCTGCGCCCGTGCCCGCTCCAAATAGTCGAGAATCTTGAGGCAGTTACCCTCCAGGTCTCCAACGGTGGTGTTAATCTGGGCCATCGCCAGCCTAACGGTTCGCATCGCTCACCTCATTGAATCGCGTGGTCTATCCAAGTCAGTCTATCGTCCAGCACTAAGTGTACCCTCAACACTTAGCGGCGGCAAAGGGGATTCTCGTCTGGCGTGTCGTACAGTGTTGCCTCCCGCCAAGCAACACCAGGGCCTTGAGCCAGGGAGAGCGCTTGCAACCGCCAGAGATTACCCCATTATGAAAAGCTGGGAGCACGGCGGCTGCCCCTCTCCTAGATGTACGCCTCTTATATAAGCGACACAGCTTAACGTCGGGAGCGCGGCGGGTGCCCTTTGGGCGGTGCCCGCGCCGTTGCCGTCAAGTCGTAGCGGTCGTCGGTCGTCGGTCGTCGGTCATCGGTCATCCATCCTCGTGGCTCGCGGCATGCAACGTGCATGGAGGGCCTATGTACTGGCAGCGATGCCGGAGCAAGAAAACAGTTCAAAGGAGACAATATCGAGATGGCTAAACTAAATTCCCTACGCGACCTGTACATCCATGAGCTTCAAGACCTCTTCGACGCGGAGAACCAGCTTACCAAGGCACTGCCCCAGATGGAGCAGGCCGCCTCGTCGGAAGAGTTGAAAGCGGCATTCAGGGAGCATCTGGAAGTGACCCAAAACCAGATTCAGCGCCTGGAGCAGATTTTCCAGGGCCTCGATGAGGAACCAGGCGGCGAAAAGTGCAAAGCAATGCAGGGTTTGATTGCCGAGGCTCAGGACCTGTTGAAGGAAGACGCGGAGCCGGATGTGCTGGACGCGGCCCTCATCGGCGCGGCGCAGCGCGTGGAGCACTATGAGATGGCAGGGTACGGCACGGCGCGCACCTTCGCGCAGCGCCTCGGTGAAGATGAAGCGGCCTCGCTTCTCCAGGAGACGCTGGAGGAAGAGGAGATGACTGACAAGAAGCTGACGCGGATTGCCGAAGGTCAGGTCAATCCGCAGGCCGATCAATAAAAAAGTCGGGTTGATAGTCACAAACCGCCGCAGGCCCCAGGTCTGCGGCGGTTTTGTGTTACCTGGGATAAGAGTCGAGAGCAGAGGTGGAAGTCAATCTTATGTGAAGCAAAGCCAACCTTGAAGCGCTCACCCAGGCCAAAGGTATGCGAACCATCATCAGAAAACTTGTGCTTGACCTTTATTCAGTGTCTAATATACTCGAACCAGGCCCAGCGCCGATGTGGAGCAGCGCCTGAATAACACGGCCCGAAGCCTGAAACAACCCACAAAAGGAGTGACACATGTCCGACGCGAACATTACCGCTATGCCCGATATGAAACTTGAACTCGTGCCCATGCCCGTTTCTGACATTGACCGCGCTAAAGCCTTTTATGTCGAACAGGTAGGATTCAACCTGGACCATGATGTTCAGGTCAGTGACACCGTGAGAGTTGTCCAACTCACACCACCTGGGTCGGCCTGCTCCATCGTCATCGGGACGGGCATGGGCGAAATTTCGGCCATGCAGCCCGGATCGGTCAAGGCCCTGCACCTGGTCGTAGCGGACATAAGCAAGGTTCGTGAGATACTCGCTGGCCGGGGCGTTGAAGTGGGCGAGATTGATGACCTCGGAGGAATCAAGTATGTCCGCTTCAGCGACCCCGACGGCAACTCGTGGTTGTTGCAAGAAATCCCAGCTCGCTCCTGAGCCAATCCTTGCGGCGGCGTTCTATCGCTTCGCCGCCATTAAAGACCAGATTCTTAAAACCTTATGTCAAGTATGGCTTACATATATGCCTTTCGATGTAAGCTTTTGTAAGCCGTACTTCACATAATGCACTTGCATCTGTGGCCTGCTGCCGTGCTCCCGCCCGCTTCTGACAAATACATCCCTATACGAAGAAGCACAATGAGATAGAGTAGTACCTCACAAAGCTGTAGGTTCAGGGCAAGCAAGAGGCTCCGGCGCGAACTCACACCGGAGCCTCTTTTCGTTCCCCTAAGCCGCCAAACCCTACTCGCCCGTCATGATGAGGGGCAGGTAGACCAGGTAATTGACCGCCGGAGGTGCAGCGCCGTACTCCGTCGCGCCCACGTCACAGGTCGTGCCCACTGGACGAGCGTAGCCGCGCTGGTCCGTCGCGGGGCAGCCCGCGTTTGTCCCCCCGTCTATCGCCGGGCTGCCTTCGAGCGGCAGGATGGAGAGCGTGGGGCCGCCATTGTCCTGAAGTGGGCCAAGCATCGGGTCGGTGTTGCGCTGGTCCGTCGCGTTGCCGCTCATCACGCAGGTTCCGTCGTCTATGATATTGTACCCTTCGGAGATAAGCGAGGGGCCGTCACAGTTCAGGCTGGAAGTCGCCCCATTTCGTGTTAGGCTATCCGCAAAGGCAGTGTTCTTGACGTGCGTCTCGCTCATGTTGAAGAGTGCGCCGCCTAGGTCCGCGCGGTTGATGTGGAAGGTATTATTGACGATGTTGACGAAGCCCGAGGTATAGAGGCCACCGCCCCGGTCGGCGAAGTTCCCCGCGAAAGTCACGTTCGTCAGCTCTAGTTGACCGCTCACCACGTTGATGCCGCCGCCGTTCTCGTCCGCCTCATTGCCCATGAAGAGGCTGTTCGTCACCGTCACCTGCCCACCACTGTTGACAATCCCACCGCCTATCAGAGCGCGATTCACTCTGAATGTGGAATAGGAGATGGTCGCCGCGCCGCCATTGTTCATGATGCCGCCGCCTTCTGTCGTGGCGCGGTTGCCATCGAACACGCTATGGTCAACGAACAGCGTGCCGTTGTTGTAGATAGCACCGCCCCCGCTGCCCTCGGCGAGGCCATTCCTGATGGTCACACCGTCGAGCCTCGCCGTCGCGTCATGGTCAATGAAAATCGCAGCGCCGCTACCGAAATTCGCGTCACTCAAGATGATGTCGCGCACGGTCAGGTCGCCATTCTCCAGCACGAGGAAAATCTGGCGCAGGTTCTCGCCGTGCAAAGTGATGAGTCCGCCGCCGTCCACGGTTGTCGTCGTAGTAACCACCGAGGTAGATACGGTGATGGTGTGGGGGTTCGTCCCGCAGTTGAAGGTGACGCTTCCGCCTCCCTCCACCGCGTTACGGAACGCCGCCTCGGTACAACTGGCCGGGGTGCCGTTACCAACCACGCCCGCCGCCCGCGCTGGCTTCAGCGCCGCGAACGAGAGGAATAGGAGCAGCAGGAGAACGGTAAAGAGTTGAAGGGGGAGCAGTTTGGACGCTGTGGCTCGGTGCATCTGTGGTACCTCACTTGTCGTCATTGGGAATGATTGACTCTGGAACAAACAAAAGCACCAGGACTGCACAAGGAAACCCTGGCGCTGCAATGGCGATGATGTCAGGTGTAGAGATATGAAGTCACGGCGCATTCTAACCGGAGCGGCCAAAAGGCGCAATGAAAGGAGCTATCAAACTCGCGCTCACCAGACCACTCCGCGCATCCGATTCTGACAGATGTCAGGCGGAAGCCGTGACAAACCTTAGCACCCAGGGCTTGACGCGCAGATTTTGAGACCTATAATTGCCTAACTTTACACAGGTTAGAAGATGAGAGTGCGTCGCCGCACATTTTCTCCCCCATGAGCCTACACCTCCTCAGCCTCGACTTCCGTAGCACCCCAATCGAGCTACGCGAGAAACTCGCCTTCGCGGAACGGGTACTTCCTGACGCGCTCCGCGCCCTTCAAACGCGCGGAGCCTCGGAGGCGGCGATTCTCAGCACCTGCAACCGCGTGGAACTCTTTGCCCAGGCTGACGAGGATTGGGACGCACCGGACGCGCTTCTCGCTTTTCTCTGCGACTGGCACCGGGTAGGGCGCGACGAGTTAGAGGGCCACTGGCGGCACCTCACCGATGGCGAGGCCGCGCGGCACCTCTTCCGCGTCACGTGCGGGCTGGAATCGCTGGTGCCGGGCGAGATGCAGATTCTGGGGCAGGTGCGGCAGGCGGCGGCGCTCGCGCGGGAGGCGGGAACCCTTGGTCCGGCACTGGACCGGCTCTTCACCTGCACCGCGAGCACGGGCCGCCGCGCCCGCCACCAGACGGGCATCTCCCGCCGCCCGGTCTCCATCTCGCACGCGGCCATCGCGCTCATCAAGGAGCACTTCGGGCATGACCTGAACGGGCGGCAGGTGCTGCTCATCGGCTCCGGCAAGATGAGCGAGGTCGCCATCCAGCAGCTTTCCAGGGCGGGCGCGGCACACTTCATCGTCGCCAATCGCACGCTCGAACGCGCCTGCGAGGTGGTGCGGCGCTGGGGCGGCACGGCCTTACACCTGGACGAGATGCCGGATGTGCTCGGCAAAGTGGACGCGGTTATCTCCGCGACGAGCGCGCCGCACCTGCTGATTCACCCCCATCACGTTCATGGCGCTCTGCAAGCGCGTAATGGCCGCCCCCTGCTGCTCGTAGACCTCGCCGTGCCGCGCGATATTGACCCGGCAGTGGGCGAGTTGCCCGGCATCGTCCTGCGGGACGTGGACGGCTTGCAGGCGGTGGTGGAGCGCAACGTGGCGATGCGGAACGACGAGTGCGAGGTAGTAGAGGGCATCATAGAGGAGGCGCTGGGAAAGTTCCTCTCGGAGCAGGCGAGCCGGACGGTGGCCCCGACGATTACCAGCCTGCGCCGCTCGGCTGAGGAGATTCGGCAGGCGGAGGTCGAGAAGGCACTGGAACGGCTGAACCACCTGAACGAGCAGGAACGCGCTGTCGTGGTGGCGCTCAGTCACGGGCTGGTGAACAAGCTGCTGCACACGCCGACGGTGCGGCTCCGCGAGAAAGCCACTACGCCGGAAGGGGGACAGTTCCGGCAGGCTGTCGAGGCGCTCTTCGCGCTGGACGACGGGGCCGCGTGAGAATACGGATAGGCACGCGCGGCTCGAAGCTGGCGCTGGCGCAGACGACCCTCGTCATCGAGGCACTAGGGGCGGCGCACCCCGGCCTGGACGTGGAACTCTGCATCATCCAGACGGAAGGCGACCGCAGGCGACGCGCCTCGCTGCTGGCAATTGGCGGGCAGGGCGTCTTCACCCGCGAGTTGGAGGTCGTGCTGCTGGACGGCGAGATTGACGTGGCGGTGCATTCTCTGAAAGACCTGCCGAGCACGCTGCCTGAAGGGCTGGTGCTGGCCGCGACACCGCCGCGCGAGGACCCGCGCGACGTGCTGGTGACGCAGGACGGAACGACACTGGACGAATTGCCGGAAGGCACAGTGGTCGGCACAGGCAGCCTGCGCCGCCGGACGCAACTGCTGCGGCTGCGGCCCGACTTACAGATGAAGGACATTCGCGGAAACGTGGACACGCGGCTGGCAAAGCTCGACATGGGCGAGTATGACGCGATTGTTCTGGCGGCGGCGGGCCTGAGCCGCCTCGGTGCGTTGGGGCGCGTGAAGGCAGAGGTTCTGGCGAGGGAGGCGATGCTGCCCGCGCCCGCGCAGGGCATTCTGGGGCTGGAATGCCGCGCGGACGACACGCCAACGAGGGAGGCATTGGCAACCCTCAACCACGCGCCAACCTTCGTTTCGGCAACCGCCGAGCGCGCCGTGTTGAGCCACTTTGGCATCGGCTGCCGCCTGCCCGTCGCGGCTCTGGCCGAGACCGAGGGCGATACGCTCAGGCTTCGGGCGCGGGTGCTCTCGGCGGATGGTCGCATCGCCTACGATGCCGAGACGCGCGGCCCATGGACCGATGCCGAACGGCTGGGTGAAGCCGCGACCCGCCAACTCATCGAGGCGGGGGCGTTGGCACTACTGGAATCGCTAGAGGTGGCAGCGGAGCCGTGAGGGACGCCGCCGTAGGTTGCGCTGCGCTCCACCTACGGCTACCACTTTCGCCGTCCTTCGGACTCTTGCAGCGCTATTGTCAATGATAGAACTCCCGAAGGGAGTGACGAAACTCGTAGCCGGGAATGGAGAGGCGCAAACGGCGCGCCTCGTAATCTTCGGCGGGTCACAATCCTATGAACCATACAGGCAAAGTCTATCTCATCGGCGCGGGGCCGGGCGACCCCGGCCTCTTGACGCTCAAAGGGGCCGAGGCGCTACGCAGGGCAGAGGTGATCGTCTATGACCGCCTCGCCAATCCCGCGCTCCTCAAACTCGCCTCGCCGAATGCCGAGCGCATCTATGCGGGCAAGCTGCCCGACCACCACACCCTGACGCAGGATGAAATCAACGCCGTGCTGGTGGAAAAGGGGCTGGCAGGCAGGACCGTCGCGCGCCTGAAAGGCGGCGACCCCTACGTCTTCGGGCGCGGCGGCGAGGAGGCGGAGGCGCTTCGCGCGGCAGGCATCCCCTTTGAGGTGGTGCCCGGCGTGACGAGCGCCATCGCCGCGCCTGCCTATGCGGGCGTGCCCGTCACGCACCGCGACGAGTGCTCGGCCTTCGTAGTGATTACGGGCCACGAAGACCCTACCAAGGAAGAAAGCTCGCTCGACTATGACGCACTGGCCCGCTTCGCGCGCGGCGCGACGCTGGTCTTCCTCATGGGCGTGCGGCGGCTTCCGCAGATTTCGGCGGCGTTGCAGGCGGGCGGCCTTCTAGCCGAGACGCCCGTCGCTGTCGTGCAGTGGGGCACCCTTCCTCAGCAGCGCGTGGCAACGGGCACGCTGGCGACGATTGCCGACGAGGTGAAACGGCAGAACATCTCCTCCCCCGCCGTGACGGTGGTCGGCGGCGTAGTGAACTACCGTGACGCGCTGCGCTGGTTCGACCTTCCCGAAGAGAAGCCTTTGCTCGGCAAGCGTATCGTCGTGACGCGGGCGCGGGCACAGGCCAGCGAGCTTTCCGAGGCACTGCGCGACCTGGGCGCGGAACCCATCGAAGTCCCCGCTATCCGCATCACCGAGCCGGAGGATGGCTACGCGGCTCTGGACGCCGCCATTGCAGAGCTTGAGAGCTATGATTGGGTCGTCTTCACAAGCATCAACGGTGTAGACCACTTCTGGCAGCGGCTCCGCGCGGCGGGTAGGGACAGCCGAGTGCTTGGCCGCGCCAGAGTAGCCGCCATCGGGACCGCCACCGCCGAGGCTCTGGAGACGCGCGGCATTGTGGCCGACGTGGTACCGGAGCAGTTCGTCGCCGAGAGCCTGCTGGACGCGCTGAGTGGCGAGGAGATTGCGGGCAAGCGCTTCCTCCTGCCCCGCGCAGACATTGCCCGCGAGGCTCTATACAAAGGCTTGCAAGCGGCGGGCGCGCGGGTGACGGAAGCCCACGCTTATCGCACCCTCGTCGGCGAACCTGACGCCGGGGCGCTTGCCACGCTCGACGAGGGCGTAGACATCATCACCTTCACCAGCAGCAGCACCGTTCGGAACTTCGTGGAGCAGGTTGGCGCGGAGCGGGCGCAGCGCCTCGCCGCCAACGCCACGATTGCCGCCATCGGCCCCATCACGGCCAGCACCGCCCGCGAGTTGGGGCTGCGCGTGGATTTTGAGGCGGAGGAGTACACGGTTGCAGGGCTGGTGCAGGCGATTGTGCGGGCGACGACCACGGGTGCCCTTCGGGCAGGACGACCGACGACCGCTAACGGCGAACGACTCATGGCTCAGGCAGTGGAGTAATCATGGCAAGCTTTCCAATTACAAGATTGCGGCGTCTGCGTCGCTCGCCAGGGCTGCGGGCGCTGGTGCGCGAGACAGCGGTGACGGCGGACGACCTGATTCTTCCCCTCTTTGTGCGACATGGACGCGGCATGCGGCAGCCCATTGGCTCCATGCCCGGCCACGCGCAGCTTTCGGTGGACCGCCTGGCCGACGAGGTAGGCCCATTGGCAAAACTTGGCTTACGCGGCGTGCTGCTCTTCGGCATCCCGTCAAAGAAAGATGCCATCGGCAGCGCGAACTTCGCCGAGGACGGCCCCGTGCAGCAGGCGATTCGCGCGCTCAAGCGCGATTTTCCGGGCCTCGTCGTGATGACTGACGTTTGCATGTGTGAGTACACCGATCACGGGCACTGCGGCATCCTGAGCGCGCCCGCGCCCTTACAGGTGAGCGCCAACGGCAACGGCAGTCACGGCCTCATGGTGGCCCAAATGCCCTACATTCTGAACGATGAAACCCTGGAGGTGCTTGGCCGCGTCTCCGTCAGCCACGCGGAGGCTGGCGCGGATATAATCGCTCCCTCGGCCATGATGGACGGGCAGGTAGCGACGATACGCGACGCATTGGACGACGCGGGCTTCGCGGAGACCCCCATCATGGCCTACTCGGCCAAGTTCGCCAGCGCCTTCTACGGCCCATTCCGCGAGGCGGCGGAAAGCCCACCCTCGTTCGGAGACCGCGCGCAGTACCAGATGGACCCCGCCAACCGCCGCGAGGCCCTGCGCGAGACTCAATTAGATGTGGCGGAGGGCGCGGACATTCTGATGGTCAAGCCCGCCCTCCCCTACCTCGACATCATCCGCGACGTGCGTGAACACTTCGACCACCCCATCGCCGCCTACAACGTCTCCGGCGAGTACGCGATGGTCAAGGCGGCGGCGGAGCGCGGCTGGATTGACGAGCGCCGCGTGACAATGGAAACGCTCACCTCCATCAAGCGCGCGGGCGCGGACATCATCATCAGCTATCATACGCCGGACGTGTTGAAGTGGTTCAAGGAAGGGTAGTGGTTGCCCGCGCCGCCGTAGGTTACGCTCCGCTTCACCTACGGCTACCACTTTCGCCGTCCTACGGACTCTTGCAGTGTGAACCAATGATTGAACTCCCGGAGGGAGTGACGAAACTCGTAGCCAGGGATGGAGCCACGCCGTTTGTGGCGCAATCCCCGGCGGCGCGAGGAATAAGGAGGACTCCTAGCATGACCACAGCACTCAAGGAATGGGCGGTGGCCGTGAACGCCCTCGGCAGCGGCGCGCAGACGCTGCTCGTCCGCAAGGGCGGCATTCACGAGAAGAAGTTCGATGTGCCCGCGCGCCGCTTTCTGCTCTTCCCTACCTACATCCACCAGAAAGAGGGGCTGCTCAAGCCGGAGTGGCACGAGCCGTACCACGCCACCCTCGAACAGTTTGACCGCGACACCGAGCACGTCACCATCCGCTACCTCGCCGAAGTAACGGACGTGTGGACCACCTGGGACGACGCGGCCATCGAGGCCCTGCGAGACTTCCACATCTGGGAAGCGAATCTGGCGGCGGAGCGGCTGCACTGGCGTCCCAAGCACCCGCTGCACCTCCTCAACCTGCGCGTCTACGCCCTGCCGGAGCCAGTCACGCTCCCCATGAGCGAGGAATACGGCGGCTGCAAGTCCTGGCTCGACCTGCCCATACAGGTGCCGACCACCCTCGCTCCCGTCGTGGACGACGCCATCTACAACGCCCGCACCGCCGCCATCGCCGCCGCGCTCACCCCTTTCCTTGAATCCGAAGCCGTAGAAATGGCAACACCAGCCTAGTCTACCCATCCATCCCTTATCGTGACCGTCCACCGTCTACCGTCCACCGTCTATCGCTTCATGACACCTACCGAAGGGTCTACCCCATGCAATACCGAACCTTCCCCGGCACCACCATCACCGTCTCCGAAATCGGCCTCGGCGTCTGGACCATCGGCGACGACTGGTGGGGCCACATCCCCGACGACGAAGGCCGCGCCATGATTCGCCACGCCCTCGACCTCGGCATCAACTTCTTCGACACCTCCAACACCTACGGCCAGGGCCGCGCCGAGCG
Source organism: Ardenticatenaceae bacterium (assembly GCA_036386615.1). GTDB lineage: Bacteria > Chloroflexota > Anaerolineae > Ardenticatenales > Ardenticatenaceae > DASVVH01. The sequence continues at coordinate 3,753 of DASVVH010000131.1, read as the reverse complement.
GCTAATGGGCGAGGCGCTGAAGGGCGTCCCGCGTGACCGCTACGTCATCGCCGCCAAATTCGGCTACGACATCCACACCGAGCACGCCCGCTCCGGCCAGCGCGAGCGCCCGCATCGTTGGGAGCCGGACTTCATCCGCGAGTCCCTTGAAGAGAGCCTGCAACGAATGCGGACGGATTATGTCGAGCACTACCTGCTCCACAACCCGCGCATGGACGCCATCCGCAACGACGAGATTTTCGAGACCCTCGAAGACCTCAAGCACGAGGGCAAGATTCTCGGCTACGGCGTGGCGATGGGGCCGCGCATAGGCTGGCTCGAAGAGAGCATCGAGGCTATACGCACCCGCGACATCCGGAACGCCCAGATGATTTTCAACCTGCTCGAACAGGAGCCAGGGCGCGCCATTATCTCCGTCGCCGAAGAAGAGGGTGTCGGCCTCATGGTCCGCGTGCCCACATCGAGCGGCATGCTCGAAGGTATCTACGACGAGAACACCGTCTTCCCGCCAAGTGATCACCGCTCCCACCGCGAGCGCAAATGGCTCGTTGAAGGCTTGCAGAAGGCGCGCAAAGTTGCCTTCCTACAGGAGCGCTACGGTGACACCCCCACGCAGAGCGCCTACCGCTACGTCCTCAGCTTCCCCATCGTCATGAGCGTGACACCCAACTTCACCTCCCGCGAGCAGATGACCGAGGCCGCCACGATGAGCGATGGCCGCAGTTTCATCACCGACGAGCTTCAATGGCTCTCCGAGCAGTACGACCAGAACTTCGGCATTAAGGCCAGCGACGACATGCGAAAGCTCGTTGCTGCACCTGTGCATTAAGACCGCCGAGGGTTACGCCGCAAACAGCGCAGCTTCACCCTCGGCAACGAATTTCGTCACTCCCTTTGGGAGTTCAAGCATCGTCAACAGCGCTGCCGGAGTCCGCAGGACGGCGAAAATGGTGGCCGCAGGTGAAGCGAAGCGTAACCTGTGGCGGGCAGACGTAATTGATGGCGGGCAGAAAGGAACCGATAGCAATGGCAAATGAAAACGGCAACGGGCGCAACGGCGCGGGCGGCGAACCGCAGCAGCGCCAGTTCGTCAAATACACCTTCTTCGCCGTGAACCACGCGTGGCTGGGGCTGGAACCCGAATTCCGCGAGGCCCACAAGCGGGCGCTCGTCGAGGCGGTGGAACCCTTCACCGACAGAATGCTCATCCGCTCCTACACCACCGTCGGCATGCGTGGAGAGGTGGACTTCCTGCTCTGGCAGGTGGCGCAAGAGTTGGAGATGTTCCAGCGCCTTGAAACAGCCATCTTCTCCACGCCGATGGCCCCCTACCTCACCACGCCCCGCTCCTATCTGGCGACGCAACGCCGCTCCCCCTACACGATTGACGCGGACGAGCCGACGCGCACCACCGTCAAACCGGGCGAGGCCAAGTACTTCTTCCTCTACCCCTTCGTAAAAACTCACGAGTGGTACCAGCTTCCCTTTGAGGAGCGGCAGGCGATGATGAGCGGCCACATCGCCAAAGGGCGTAAGTACCCCAACATCAAAATCAACACCACCTACTCCTTCGGCCTGGATGACCCCGAATTTGTAGTCGGCTTCGAGACCGACGACCCTCACGACTTCGTAGACCTCGTCATGGACCTCCGCGAGGACCGGGGCCGCCCCTACACCAAGCTCGACACCCCCATCTTCTCCTGCATCCGCATGGACCTCCCCGCCGTGCTGGACACCCTCGGCGGCGTCGGCTCGGAACAGCTTGCCAGCACCCACCCAACCCCACAGACAGAAAGCGAGTGGGTCCAGGTGGCGAAAGTCAGCGACTTCAACGCCGACGGCTCCAAACTCGTCTACCTCGCGGGGGAGCCAGTCGCCCTCTTCCGCAAGGACGAGAGCTTCTTCGCCACCGGCAACGTCTGCTCCCACGCGCGCGGCCCGCTCTGCGAGGGCGAGTTGAGCGCCACCGAGCCGAAAGTGCGCTGCCCCTGGCACGCCGCCTACTTCGACCTGCGGACGGGCGAGGGCACGCGCCCCGCGCAGCGCCCCGTCCCCGTCTACGGCACCCGCGTGGAGGGTGATGCCGTGCTCGTCACGAAGCAGCCTTTGACTCAGGAGCAAATCGAGGCCCGCAAGCGCCGCCTCGCCATCGCGGCGGAGGCCCGCCAGAAGACGCAGGAGGAGCGCGAGGATGAGCCGGTTGACTTGGACGCCACCGACAAGGAACTCCTCAACCTCATCCAGTGGAACTTCCCGCACCACCGCGCCCCCTGGGACGCCCTCGGCGAGAAGCTGGGCGTGGATGCCGAGGACGTGATGGAGCGCGTAGACCGCCTCCGCGCCGAGGGCGTCATTCGCCAGATTGCCGTCATCATGGACACGCGCAAGCTAGGCTACACCTCCAGCCTCGTAGCCATGCGCGTGCCCGAAGCGCGTGTCGCGGAGGCGGCGGAGCTTCTGAACCGCCACCCCGGCGTCTCGCACAACTACCGCCGCACGCACGAGTTCAACATCTGGTTCACCCTCGCCGTCCCGCCCGGCGAAGACCTTGACGAGCACCTTGATATCCTCTCCCGCCTCGTGCAGGCCGAGAAAATTCGCAAGCTGCCCACGCTCAAGCTCTACAAAATCGGCGTCAAGCTGGACATGAACCGGGACGAGACCACCCTGCACAAGACGCGCGGCAAAGACGACGAGCAGGCCATCGTCACCGACACGCACGGCAAGCCCGCCGAGCAGCGCCGCCCCGTCACCGAGCGTGACCGCGCCTTCGTGCGTGAGCTACAAAAAGACCTCCCCACCACCCGCTTTCCCTTTGACCCCATTGCCGCCCGCCTCGGCGTCACGGTGGAGGAGCTTTTCGATTGGATGCGCGACATGCAGCAGGAAGGCTACCTGCGCCGCTTCGCCGCCATCCTCCGCCACCAGCGCGCGGGCTTCACCGCCAACGGCATGGCTGTCTGGAAGGTGCCGGAAGAGATAGTAGACGAGATTGGCCCCCGCGCCGCAGCCTACCCGCAGGTGAGCCACTGCTACCGCCGCCCCGTCTACCCCGACTGGCAGTACAACCTCTTCTCCATGATTCACGCCCGCTCCGTCGAAGCCTGCGAGCAGATTGCCTCCGACATGGCCGCCGATTTCGGCTTTGGCGACGAGGATTTCACCATCCTCTACAGCACTGAGGAGTTCAAAAAGACCCGCGTCGCCTACTTCGTCGAATCCGACTGGAAGACCGAGGCACTCAAGGAACTGGCTGCCCGCGAAACGCAACCCGCCTGAGAAAAGTTCACACAAAAGAAAGAGGGCGCTTGGTTGATTGACCAAGCCCCCTCTCCTTTATTGCTTCCGTTCTGTTACCTGCCAGGTAGAAGCAACTCAACTACTTCCGCCACACTGCCTCTCAGCCTAGCGGCGTCCTAGCCACTTTCCATAACCCAGGTGCTTCTCCGCCACCTTCGACCCCCACTCACCGATGGCTGCGGTGGAAAGCATGTTGGCCGAAGAGACGCCCGCCACTGACCCCAACGTGGCACCCAGGAAGAACCCGTTGATTCCCCCTTCAACTCCGGCGAGGAGCAGGCCGAGAATACCTATCGCCACCCCTCCTAAGAGGGCACCAAGAACAACACCCAACACAATGGACAGAAAAAACTCGCGCATCTCGCACTCCTTGTGGTGCTGAAGAGAACGCCTCTTCGCTACTGTCCATTCTAATACAAATTCCATCTTAGCGCAATAGCTGTTTTCAATATT
>DASVVH010000130.1:0-25755 GCA_036386615.1 Ardenticatenaceae bacterium | reverse complement strand
AAGTGCGTGGTGGGCGAGACGGAGGTGCTGGACGCGGCAACAGGTCGGCTGGTGCGGGTAGATGACCTCTACGACGGACGAGTGACGCTCGACACAACCCTCACCTGTGACGTGGAGCGGCTGGCGTTGCAGTCCGGGCGCGTCTCTCAAGTGATGGACAATGGTGTGAAGCCTGTCTTCCGGTTGACGACGGCGCTGGGCCGCACCATCGAGGCGACGGCGAACCATCCCTTCTACACCTTTGAAGGCTGGAAACTGCTGGCTGAACTGCGTGAGGGCGACCAACTCGCGGTGCCGCGCCGCCTGCCTGTCGAGGGTGCGGGGGCATGGCCGGAGCATGAGGTGATTGCGCTGGGGCACCTGCTGGCCGAGGGAAACCTGTGCCACCCGCACTCCGTCTACTTCTACACGCAAGACCCGGTTCAACGCGACGATTTCATTCGGGCGGCGGAGCAGTTCGAGAACGTCCAATGTACAGTCGCGTTGCACAAGGAGACATTCTCGGTCTACGCGGCGCGGAAGGATAGAACGTCTCCTCCCGGCGTTGTCTCCTGGGCACAACGGCTGGGCATCTGGGGCAAGGGTGCCAGGGAAAAAGAGATTCCCGGCGAGGTCTTTGAACTGACCAACCGCCAGATTGGGCTGCTACTCAGCCGGATGTGGGAAGGCGACGGGCATATCAACGTGAAGGGGCGTAGTCTCTTCTATGCAACTGCGTCTGAGCGAATGGCGCGGCAGATGCAGCACCTCTTCCTGCGCTTCGGGATTATCAGCCGCCTGAGAACCGTCATATTCCCGTACAAAGAGGGGCGCATTGGCTATCAACTCTTCGTGACGGGGAACGACAACATCGCCCGCTTCGCGGAGCACATCGGCTGCCACTTCCTGAGCGAGGAGCGGCGCGAGTCCCTACGGGAACTCTGGCTGGCGGAGCCGAATAGTACGGCGAGCAAGGATGTGGTTCCGGTAGGCGTGAAGGCACTCGTGCGCTCGGCGAAGGAGCAGCAGGGCGTCACCTGGACGCAGCTTCGGGAAGAGTGTGGCGTTGCACAGCGCGAGTTCTATCCTGTGGGCGCGGCCAGCAAGCACGGTTTCACGCGGCAGACCATCGGGCGGTTGGCCGACTATTTCGACGATGCCGACCTGCGCCGATACGCAGAAAGCGACATCTACTGGGACCGCATGGTCTCCATTGAGTACGTCGGCGAGAAGCAGACCTATGACCTGGAGGTGCCCGGCACACACAACTTCGTGGCAAACGACATTCTCGTTCACAACAGCCACGCGGCTGACTACGCCGTCATCACTGTGCAGACAGCGTACCTGAAGGCGCACTATCCGGTGGAGTATCTGTGCGCGTTGCTGGAGGTGGAGTTTGACGACTCGGCGAAGGTGCCCGTCTTCCTGAGCGAATGCCGCAGGCTGGAAATCGCCGTGCTGCCGCCCGACATCAACATGAGCGGGGCCAAGTTCACTATTGAGCAGAACCCGGCCAACGCGCACCTGCCCGAAAGCGACTATCGTCGTTGGGCGATTCGCGTCGGCATGGGAGCCATCAAGAACGTCGGGCTGGGCGCGGTGGAGATAATGATTGCCGAGCGCGAGGCGAATGGCCCGTTCAAATCGCTGGATGATTTCTGCGAGCGAGTGGACCTGCGCCATGTGAACCGCCGCGTCCTGGAATGCATGGCAAAAGTGGGCTGCTTCGATGACCTGGTGCGCCCCGTCGTGCCGGTGGCTCCGCGCGAAACGGTGCTGGCTGTGCTCGACCGGATGATGGGCGTGAGTGGGCAGGCCCACGCGGCGGCGGACGTGGGCCAAATGTCCATGTTCGATATGTTTGGCGGAGGTGGTGGAGGTGCTGGGCGAAGCTCGGTGCTGCGCCCGCTCCCGGATGTAGGGCAGGTCATCCCTAAGCAGCGCCTGATGGATGAGAAGGAGTTGCTGGGCTTATACATCTCGGAGCACCCGTTGCAACAGGTGGCGAACGAGGTGGGCAAGAGCATCACCTGCTTCTGTGGCGAGATAAGCAGCGAGCAGGTGGGGCAGACCATCGTCATCGCGGGGCTGGTGTCGGGCGTGCGGGTCATCACGACGAAGAAGGGCGACCGTATGGCCTTCGCCAAGCTGGAAGACCTTCAGGGCGAAATTGAGGTCGTCGTCTTCCCCCGCACCTATGAGGAGGCGCAAGCCTGCTTGGTTCAGGACAAAATTCTGCTCGTGCGGGGCAAGGTGGAGTCGCGCAACGACTCGATGAGCGTGCTGGCAGATGAGATTCGAGAATGGGAGGCCAGCGCGCTCCGCCCCCTCGGCAAAGGGGCCGAGACCAATGGGCACGCGCCAGCGCCAGCAGGTGCGAATGGACAAAGCGGGAACGGTAACGGGCACAGTGCCGAGCCTCCTTCTGAGGAGCCGTCGCTGCTGGATGGAGTAAAGCATCACGTCACGATTACACTGACGCGCACGGACGACGACGGGCAGGACTTGACGCGGCTGCGGCGAGTGATGGAGGCGTTACAAGGGTTCCAGGGCGAGGACCGCGTATCCATGCGCTGCGTCCTCAACAGTGGCCGCACCGTCCACCTCAACTTCCCAGACCTCAAGACCCAATGGAACGCGGAGCTACGGGACGTGCTGCTGGGGCAGGGCGTAGATTTCGAGACGAAGGACCTCACCCCCGACCCCCGCGCCGCCTACCGAAAGAGTGCCCAACTAGCGAGTTAGCTGCGGTAGAAATTTTCGGTCTTCTGAAAGCACGCAAGGCGGATATGCAGCAGTTTAGCCTTTTTACGCAAGAAGTCACAGGTCCTAAACCGCCTCTAAAATGGGCGGGCGGTAAACGCTGGCTACTGCCGCACCTTGCTCCAATATGGAAGAACCACAAAGGGTATCGCTTAGTAGAACCGTTTGTTGGTGGTATGGCTGTGACTCTGGGATTACGACCTCACTCCGCCTTACTGAATGACATCAACCCCCACCTGATTAACTTTTACTGCTGGCTACAGAGGGGACTAATCATAGAAAACACTGAGCTGAGAAACGATAGTGACATTTACTACGCAAATAGGCAACGCTTCAATGCCCTTATAGAAGGCGGTAAAGCCAGCAGTAGTGAGGCCGCTGGCCTGTTCTACTACCTGAACAGAACAGGCTATAACGGCCTTTGTAGATTCAACAGCAGGGGGTTGTTCAACGTCCCATTCGGCAAGTATAAAACCATCAACTACACACATGATTTCACGGGCTATCAGCACGCTCTAACGAGGTGGGAGTTCAGGACCGGTGATTTTGAATCCCTAATAGTCGGTGCTAATGATTTCATCTATGCAGACCCTCCCTACGATGTGGAGTTCACCTCCTACAGTGCAGGGGGTTTCTCTTGGGAGGACCAGATTCGGTTAGCGAAGTGGTTGGCCGTTCACGACGGGCCTGTCGTAGTGTCGAATCAAGCCACACGCCGAGTTTTGGACCTCTATAGAGACTACGGCTTTACTATCCCACGCCCTTTAGACGCCCCGCGAATGATTTCCTGCAACGGAGACCGAACGCCCGCCAAAGAGATGCTAGCGACCAGGAATATTTAGGACTATGGACATAAATGTATATAGCAGTTTCTTGAACCTCGACACGGTTGAAGCGGTTACTGAGCAGTTCTTGGACACCCTGTCCCCCACCAATCGTGGACATAGCTTCTATGTCCACTGGAAGAAGATAAGGGAGCATGTAGAGCGATATAGCATCGAGCTTGGTATCCTGAGTGTCCTAATACGCAGTCAGGAATTTGAAAGGGATTTACGTCGCGTTCTCACAAGGTATCCCGAAGTCTTACCTGTTTTACCTGTCCTCATAGCAGTGCGAGCAACCAAAAACCAGCTCTGGGTCGTTAGTGACTTTCTGGACTCTGACACTGATGTGCTGCATTATGACTTCACTGAGCGAATGCTATCTGATGATGAGGTTGGGCAATTCATTCGATTCTTTGAGCGGACAGGTTTAAGGCTCTTCTTTCAGACTATCGTCCAGAATAACCTCCATGATTACGTTACAGGAGTAGAGGTTGGTATGGATACTCACGCGCGTAAGAACCGTAGCGGGGTTGCTGCTGAGATAGTCCTACAGGAACTCATTACTGACATAAGCAGGAGACATGAAAAGCGACTTGAGGTGCTGACTCAGAAGCCGTTTAGTATCTTGCGTAGCCGCGGTTTTACCATATTACCCAACATTGAGAATCGTAAAGCCGATTTCATCATAATCAGGGATGGTACCTCTGTTATCAACATAGAGGTCAATTTCTTTCAAGGTGCTGGCTCCAAGCCACAAGAAATAGTAAGTGGTTATAGCAGGCGGCAAGACGAGCTAGCTGAAAATGGCTTCGGCTTCGTATGGGTGACTGATGGTAACGGTTGGCGAGGTATGGTAAACGAGTTGCGGCTAGGATTTCAGAATATTGATTATCTGCTAAATCTGCATTTTGTCCGCGAGGGGCTATTGGAAGTCATCCTTATTTAGAGTCCTAAGTTTCTGACCTCATCTTGTTACTTCACCTAATTCCTGCTCCATAGTCGCATCCCCCTGTTATCCTCAAATTAAATCGTCTCCGCTGCTCTGAGAGGTATACCATGATAGTGCTAACAGATGTTTCTCTCGCCGTCATCTGCCACTTGTTGACCGAGCTAAACACGCTCCCCATCGTTGAGCGTACTACCCTCACAATTCAGGCCAATGGACAAGGATATTACTGTCTACTACAAAGAAGGCTATGAGAACGTTTACGAGTTTGATAACCCTGATGACGCCATGCTGCGGTTAGGCGAGTTATACGATAGCAGAGCCTTGTAGCCGAAGCTAAAGCAGCAATCCACGCAAGCATTCTTCGAGAAGTTCCAGCACAGCACTCGCCTACCTCTACCAGAACGCCGTGAAGGACGGGGATGAGAGCCGCTCCTTCCAGTTCATCAGCTACAACAATGGCAACGGCTAAACTTACCGTATAACTTGACATAAGAATATGTGCAGTTGAGACTTGCCCGCGCGAATGCCTTATGTAAACAAAAGCCTACATCTATCACCCTCAAATGTAGGCTTTTGTAGGCTTTGCTTCACATAACATGGCCTCCGCGCCCCTGCCCCTCCCTCACACCCGCCTCGCCCCACCTACCGTTCCTCGCTTGCCTTGCCTCATCCCCTCCGGTAAACTTCTAAAGAGCAAAGGCGCTCTCAAACCCCATCCGAGGGCTGAGAGCGCCCTTTCATATTAACAAGGATAGGTATGGCTGCGAACAAACTCCACCGGATCGCGGTGATGACGAGCGGCGGCGACGCGCCCGGCATGAACGCCTGCGTGCGCGCCGTCGTGCGAACGGCGCTCTTCCACGACGTACAGGTCTACGGCGTCTACCGCGCCTACGCCGGGCTGGCAGCGGGCAACATCGAGCCGCTCGGCGCGCGTAACGTGGGCGGCATCATTCAGAAGGGCGGCACCGTGCTGCAAACGGCGCGGCTCCCCGAATTCAGCCAGCCGGAGATACAGCAGAAGAGTCTCGAAAATCTCCGCGCGTGGGACATAGACGCGCTCGTGGTCATCGGCGGCGACGGCTCACTGCGCGGCGCGATGGCCCTGCACCAGTTGGGCTTCCCCGTCGTCGGCGTGCCCGCCAGCATTGACAACGACATCTGGGGCACCAACATGGCAATTGGCGTGGACACCGCCCTCAACACCATTCTGGAGGCGATTGACGCCCTGCGCGACACCGCCTCCAGCCATCAACGCGCCTTCCTCCTTGAGACGATGGGGCGGCACAACGGCTACCTCGCGCTGATGGGCGGCATCACGGGCGGGGCCGAGGTGATTCTGATTCCAGAGATAAACACCCCCTTAGAGGAAGTTGCGGAGCGGGTGCGGCAGGCGTACATCCGCCGCAAGACGCACGCCATTATCGTCAACGCCGAGGGGTCGGGCCATAGCACGACTGAGATTGCCAATTACCTCAACGAGCAGCAGACCGGGTTCGAGGTGCGAGTGACGATTCTCGGCCACGTTCAGCGTGGCGGGCGGCCCTCCGCCTTCGACCGCCTGCTGGCGACGCGCCTGGGCAACGCGGCTGTCGTGCAACTCCTGCAAGGCAACAGTGGTATTATGGTGGGGCTGCAAGGCCGCTCGATTAGCAGCGTGCCTATTGAAGATGTCGTCACGCATGACCGCAAGCTCAATCTCGACTACTACGAGATGGGGCGGATGCTGGCCCTATAGGGGTCTCTTCTTCGGCGTGCCGGGAGCGCGAGGGAAGGTCGCGGGAGTGGGGCGCACCTTCTCGACCAGCACGAGGGTGCGCGTCTCGTCCTCAAGCCCCGGAATGGTGACGCTCTCCACCGCCAGCAGCCTGCCGCCCAACTGGCCGAAGGCGTTGCGGGCGCGCTGAACCTCCTCGTCCACGCGCGGCCCTTTCTGTGCAACCCAGCGTCCGCCCGTGCGTATAAAAGGCAGGCAGAACTCCGCCAGCACCGGCAGGTCCGCGACGGCGCGGGCCACAGCCGCGTCGTACCGCTCGCGGTGGGCGCGCTCCTGGCCCTGCTCCTCTGCCCGGCCCCAGAGTGTCGTCACATTCGTCAGCCCCAACTCCTGGGCGACCAGCGCCAGGAAATCCACCTTCTTGCGCGTCGCTTCCAGCAGGGTGACGTGCCAACCTGGACGCATAATGGCGAGCGCCATCCCCGGAAAGCCCGCGCCTGTGCCCACGTCAATCAGGGAGAAGCTGTCGCCCTGTGGGTCGAACATCGGCAGCACGCTCAACGAGTCGAGAAAGTGCTTGACCACGATGCCTTCCTCGTCAATAATGGACGTGAGGTTGATACGCTCGTTCCATTCGATTAAAATACTGGCGTAGCGGTTGAACTGCTGCACCTGTTGCGCTGTGGGTGGCTCGCGTAGCACCTGAAGCCAGTCGGCGGTTAGTTGTTCAAATCGGTTGTCATCCGCCATAGCTGTCCTGGTTTCCTTGTCTTTCCCGTCGCTCGATTGTCAATCCTGCTTTCGAGGCTGTCAAATAGAACTGGCGGCACGAAAGTTGCTAAAGGAAAAAACACAATCTAGGTCTTATCTAGCTTTCCTTTTCGCCTTGAGGCAACGCCGCCTCCAACAAGGAACAGGGTCTCCATGGACTATCTCCACGACACCCTGCGCTCGTTGTTTGGGTTCGACGCCTTCCTGCCGGGCCAGCAAGAAGCAATTGATGCTCTGCTAGTCGGCAAGGATGTGCTGTGTATTCTCCCCACGGGTGCAGGCAAAAGTCTTACGTATCAACTAACCGGCCACCTTCTTCACCAGAAGGGCCGGGGCGTGACGCTGGTCGTCTCGCCCCTCATCGCCTTGATGAAGGACCAGGCCGACGCCCTGGCCGCGCACGGCTGGAATAACGTCGGCGTGCTGAACAGCCACGTTCCCGCCGAGGAGCAGGCCCGCACGATGAGGCGGCTCGCCAATGACGAGCTTGCTTTGTTGTACGTCACGCCGGAGCGGCTGGAAAGCCCCGCCTTCCTGGAGCGTCTGGTGGACGCGAAGGTCGCGTTGCTGGCGGTGGATGAGGCGCACTGCGTCTCCCAGTGGGGCGACGACTTCCGCACCGCCTTCCTGCGGCTCGACGAGGCCGTCCATGTGATTCGCAAGTCGCAGCGCCACCCGGTCCCGACCCTCGCCCTGACGGCGACGGCACCGCCCCTCGTCCGTGACGAGGTTATCGAGCGGCTGGACCTCAAAGACCCTGTAGTCGTGGTCTGCGGCTTCGAGCGCGACAACCTGGACCTTCAGGTGGAGCACATCGCCGACGAGAGTGGCAAATGGGCCGCCCTGGCCCGCCGCCTCGGCCCTGATGCGAACGGTTCACGGCTCAAGCCGCCGGGCATCATCTATTCCGCCACCGTTCGCGCCACTGAGCCGATTGCCGAGAAGCTGCGCGAGTGGGGCTGGAAGGCCCTCGCCTATCACGGCCAGATGGACCGCGAGGAGCGACAGCGCGCCCAGGAATCTTTCATGAATGGCGAGACAGAAATCGTCGTCGCCACCAACGCCTTCGGCCTGGGGATTGACAAGCAGGACCTACGTTTCGTCTTGCACTGGGACCTGCCCGGCAGCCCTGAATCCTACTACCAGGAGGCGGGACGCGCGGGCCGTGATGGCAAACTCGCAACCTGCCTGCTCTTCTACCACCCCAATGACCGCCACCTGCAAGCCTTCTTCGCCAGCCAGGGTGGCCCCACCGAGACCGAAGTTCATACGCTCTGGGTGACGTTGGGCCGTATCTATAAGGGCGTCCCCCTCTCCATTTCAGAAGTGGCTGAACAGATGACCCTCAAGACTGGCGAGGTGGAGCGATTGATTCGCCCGCTCGAAGAGGGATGCTATCTCAAGCGCGACGAGGCCGGTAAGCTGGAGATTTTGCAGTTCGTCCCTCCGGCGGCGCTGGAGTTGAAGATGGCAGGCAACATGAAGCGGCAGGCTTACGACCAGAGCCGCCTGAAGATGATGGAGGCTTACGCCCTCACCACCGATTGCCGCCACGAGTTCCTGCTGAACTATCTCGGCCAGCCCTACGACAATGACGATTGCGGCCACTGCGACAACTGCCGCGCCGGGTTGAGCGTCAAGCACAACTATGACAATTCGCCTTTCACCCCCGGTGACGAGGTGCTGCATCCCTCCTGGGGGTCCGGCACGGTGCAGCGCATCGAGGGCAGCGACGGCGTGACGGTGCTCTTCCCGCGCGTTGGTTACAAGACCATCGCCCTCTCCATCTGGGAGCAGAATCCCGGCCTTCTCCAACACGTTGCCTGATTCGTACTCGTCTTCACAGGGGCGCGGCTACCGCGCCCCTTTTTGTTTTCCACTCATCCATTGGGCTTCGTTTTGCGTCAGTATAAGTAGGTAAGTGAGCCAGACCCTCGTTAGACTTTTGCAATATCTCTAAAGTACAATTGCTTGTAGGTAATTAGAAGGAGATAGAGAATGCGACGACCGCCCCTACGATACGGTGCGCTCCTGGGTGGGGTGACAACCCTCGCCCTGGTGGCGCTTTTCTTCCTCGGCGAGCAGTTCGCCGGGCTGCCCTTCGTGCCCTTCGACCTTTTCGACTGGCTGGCGCGGGTGCTGCCGGGCGATGTCATCACGCTTGGCATTGACGGCATCGTGCGGACCATCAACGCCCTGAACCTCGGCCCCACCAGCGACGCGGCCAAGTTCCTTGAGCAGTTGATGGGCATCGGCCTCGTGCTGGGGATAGGCACCCTGGCGGGTCTCTTTATCGCCTGGCTCTTGCAGCGCACCACGCGCCAGGGCTGGCGAGTAGGGGCAACAGTCGGTGTGGCCCTCTTCTTCCTGAGCCTCCTCGTCGTTTCCAGCGTTGGTTTCTCCGGCGACCCCACGCTCTCTATCCTCTGGATGGCGGTGCTCTTCGTCGGCTGGGGCGGGCTGCTCGGCTCCTGGCTTGACGCCGAACCTGTTGCCCACCCCATTGCGACGGGCGAGGCCCGCGCCACCCGCCGCGCCATGCTGACGCGGGTCGTGGGCGGGTCGTTCGCGGTGGCCCTGGCCTCCTGGGGGTTCGGGCGGGTATTCGGCTCGCAGGCGAGCGAGTCTGGCGCGAGCCAGCCTCTGGCGAGCGTGCTGGAGGCGACGCCCCAACCGCCAGCCTCCGGTGCCGAGGTAGCGCCCCTGCCGCAAGCGACGTTGGAGCCTACCGCTCCTGCCGTAGACAGGCGCACGCCGCCTCCGGCACCCGGCACACGCCCGGAACTAACCTCCAATGACGACTTCTACCGCATAGACATCAATGCCCGCCCTGTCGTGATTAACCAGCAGGAGTGGGAGTTTGTAGCGGACGGGCTGTTCGAGACCCCGCGCACCTTCACTCTCGCGGAGTTGATGGCCTACCCCGCCGTCACGCAGACTGTCACGATGGGCTGCATCTCGAACCGCGTCGGCGGCGACCTCATCGGCACGAGCAACTGGACGGGCCTCAGCCTGCGCGACCTGCTTGAGGAGCTTGGCATATCACCGGTGGCGCAGGTGCTCTACATGGAGTCGGCGGACGGCTTCTATGAGAGCATCGCGCGGGAAGACTTCATGGACGAGCGCGCGATGCTCGTCTACGGGATGAACGGCGAGACCCTGCCCGTAGAGCATGGCTTCCCGCTTCGCATCTACATCCCGAATCGGTACGGGATGAAGCAGCCGAAGTGGATTACGCGCATGGAGGCGGTGCCGGAGTGGCAGCCGGGATACTGGGTCGAGCGCGGCTGGAGCCGCGAGGCGCGCCCGCAGATTGTCTCGGTGATTGATACGATTGCCGTAGATAACGCGGAGGATGGCGTCGTTCCCGTCGGTGGTATCGCCTGGGCAGGCGACCGGGGCATCTGGCAGGTGGAGGTGCAGGTGGACGATGGCGATTGGGAGCCTGCCGCGCTACGGACCCCGCCGCTGAGTGCGTTGACCTGGGTGCAGTGGCGCTACGACTGGCCCGCCACGCCGGGCCGCCACACGCTGCGCGTCCGAGCGACGGACGGTACGAGCACCCTTCAGACCTCGCGGGAGCAGGGCGTGCGCCCCGATGGAGCCACTGGCTACCACTCGCGCACCGTTACCATCTAGGGTCAACGGGAAGGAGCGGGCGGGGGCGCTGAAGAGAGGGAAAGGGTAGTTCGCTACCTTATGTGAACTAGGGCTTACAAAAGCTTACATTGGAAGGCGATGATGTAAGCCTCAGTTGACATAAACTGGTAAGGATGGAAGCAGAGTGTCAGGGGCTTTGCATCTAACTCAAATGATGCAATATACATAGCTGTTATGGTAGTGGGCCTTGACCTACCTTTGGAAGTAGGCTTTGGTAGGCTTTGCTTCACATAAAGTACCCTCGGCTCTGGCGGCGCTCCCGCGTTGCCCCACTTCGCCCCTCCCGTTCCTCCCACTTCGACACGAGCCTGGGGTAATCATCAGGGCTGTGTCAAAGCCGCGAACTTGTAATATAGCTAACATCTACATAGCAACTACTTACCACTATACTGGCCGCTTTTCGCTCGCCAGTACTGGCCGTTACTGGCCTATACTGGCCTCTGTGCCGTCCGGCCCCTTTCTCGCTCCTCCTTCCCCTCTCCGTCTTTGACACAGCCCTGTGGGGTAATCTTGTCGTCCTACCCCTTGTTTGCGGTTTTGTGTTATTATAGTACCTCTTTTTCGTGCCAGAGGGACTATTAGAATGGCCGTTGAACTTACCACTGACGAAGTTACTGAAGATAACTGGCTGGTCGAGCGCTGGCAGGCGCGCCAACGCCAACTCGCGGACTTGTTGGAAGGACACGGCGCTGCCGATTCCGAGCGGCGCGTGGATTGGGAGGCCGGGCGCATCGAGTGGGTGGAGCCGGGCGGGTTGGTCCGCGCCACCGCCGAGATGAAGGCGCTGTGCAGCTACTCCTTTGACGACGAGTCGCTGATGATGGCCTGGGCAAACGAGGGGCTTGAGCAGAACGCCGTCATCGAGTCCGTGCCCGACGTACCCGACATGATCGAGGACTGTTCCGAGACGGACGCCTGGATGTGGGCGATGCGGCTGGCGGAGGAGGCGCAGGCTGACTTCCTCTATCGCATTGCCAGCCCTAGCTACCTCGTCTTCCTGGGGCTGTGGCAGGTGGTGCCCGCCATCACGGAAGAGGAGATAGAGGAGGGGTCGCCGCAATCGTTCGTATTGGAGCTACTGGATAGCCTGAGAACTGCGGTCAAGGAGCAGGCAAGCAACCCGACCTCGCTGCGCCGCCTCTTCATCAATCAGGGCGAGTCGCTGAACCACAGCGCGCAGTACCTCTACAGTGACCGCTCCGATGCCGGACTGCTGCGCCGCACGGGTGACACGCTCATCGAGATTGGTAGGTCGCTGGGCCAGCGTCGTTATGGGCTGCTGCCGCCCGCCCACCTGACTGAAGAAGAGGTGGGCGAGATTACCCGCAAGGTGTCGCGGCTGCGCGCGGCGTGGATACGGTAACGGACGACGACCGACGATTGACGACCGACGACCGCTAACGACAACGGAGAATGGCGTAACGTAAAGGCGCAAAGACGCAAGGGATTAGATAAGAACGGCAGAGGAGGGGAGACCCCAGGAGTGTTGCAACACTCCTGGGGTCTCTTTGTGTCTAGCGGCGGCGGAGGAGGAGGCCGAGGGCGGCGACGGTGGCGAGGCCGCCGAGGGCCACGAGCAGGGCGCGGGAAGGCGCGGGCGCGGTGCCCAGCGTGCTGACTGTGATGGCGGTGGGCGTGCTGACCGTCGCGCTGGCGGGTCCGTGTTGCGCGGTGGAGCCGTCAGTGGCTACGGTTTCGAGCCAGTAGTAGTATGTCTGGCCGACCTCCACGTCCGTGTCTACCCACTGGTAGGCGAAGCCCTCGCTGCTGCTGGGCGCTTCGGAGGCAATCAGACCCTCCGTGTTGAGTTGGGTCTGCGGCCCGTTCGCGGAGGTGGCGCGGTAGAGGTTGAAGCCCTGATTGCCCACCTCCTGCGCCGTCTCCCAGGCGACGAGCACCTGACCGTCCTGCGCGGTCGCGGTGAAGCCGCTCAGTTGGACGCTCGTCGGGACGACAGGCACGAGAACCACGCTCGTCAGGCCCGGAACATTGTTGACGGCGATATTCGCCCTGGACGGGCCACGATTGAGGTCCGCGCCGCCAGTAGTGGAGTAGGAGGAGCCTGCGACGAACAGGTCACGGAACTCGCCCTCACATTGGGCGGGCAGGTCCGTGAGCGTCACGTCGTGCTCGACGGTGTCGCGGTTGAAGATGGCGATGGCGCAGTCCTCGTCGCTGCCGGTGTCGTCCACGCGGGCGTAGGCGTAGACGTTGTTCGTATCGTCGGCCAGCAGCGTCACCACGTCGCCTGTTCGCAGCACGGCGAAGTTGTTGCGGGCGGTGCCCAGCGCCTGATAGGTGCCTAGGAGGTCGTTGTTGGGCAGGCCCTCTGGCCGGGTTCCATCCTCATCCGTCCAGGGGTAGGGGTGGCGATTGTAGGGGTCGTCCTGTGTGTTGCCACTCACCGGACGGCCCGCGCCCCAGGTGCCGTAGCCGCCGTAATCCCGCGCGCCCAGACCAACCTCGTCGCCGTAATACACGGTCGGCACGCCGGGGTAGGTGAACTGAAGCGCGGCCATCATCTTCATCTTGGCGATGGCTTCCGGCAGGTCGCCGGAGCGCTCGCGGAGGACGAAGAGGGCGCGGTTGGTGTCGTGCGAGTCCATCAGGTTCATCATGGCGTACCAGGAGGGTTCCGGGTAGTCCTCGCGGATGGAGTTGAGCACGTAGTCGAACTCGCTGGGCGAGAGCTTCCACATCGTCTGGTCGCCGTTGTTGTCGTTGTCGGTCCAGGTCGAGTTGATGAGGAAGCCGAGCACCGCCTTGCGGTAGCGGTAGTTCATGGTGGCGTCCATCTGGTCGCCGAGGAGCCAGGGCGTCGCCTCGAACCAGACCTCGCTGTAGAGTGGGCCAAGCAGATTGTCCCGGTCCTTCACGGCGTCGCGGAAGTCCTGCCAGAAGCTGTGGCTCACCTCGTCGGCCACGTCGAAGCGCCAGCCATCCGCGCCCAGGCCATACCAGTGCTGGATGACGCCGGGGGTCAGGTTCGTGTTATCCTGGTCGAAGACGAGGTCTTTGACGGCAGCGTTCTCGTTCAGGAGCGGCAGGCTGTCGTAGCCCCACCACGCCTCGTAGTTGGCGGTGCCATTCCGGCATGGCCCGTTGGAGGTCGAGGAGAAGGCGTAGAGCGCCGCGTAGGGCGACGAAGCGCTCTCGCACGCGCCACTGCCGTCGGCGGCGGTGCTGGCGTTGCCGTTCGCGTCCCAGCGGCTGTAGCGGTCAAAGTAGCGCGAGTCGGAGCCGGTGTGATTGAAGACGCCATCCAGGATGAGCGTGATGCCGCGCTCCTCCGCCTCGTCCGCAAGAGTCTCGAAGAGGGCATTGTTGCCGAAGCGCGGGTTAATCTGGTAGTAGTCGGTGGTGTCGTAGCCGTGATTCGACGGCGACATGAAGACCGGGTTCAGGTAGAGCGAGGTGACGCCGATGCTTTCCAGATAGTCCAGTTTCTCGATGATGCCCTGCAAGTCGCCGCCGAAGAAGTCGGCGCTCCACTGTCCCTCCGCGCCAGCCGTGCCGCCGGGGCGCGGGTCAATCGGGGACTCGTTCCAGGTGGTGTGGAAATAGGTGGGCGTGCCATAGACATTGTTGTAGGGCCACGCGTTGTCGTTGGCGGTGTCCCCGTTGCGGAAGCGGTCAGGCATAATCTGGTACATGACTGAGTTCTGCACCCAATCGGGGATGGTCGCGTCGAGGGCGCTGTCGTAGACGGTGATGTTGAAGGAGTTGTTGAAATACTGCGAGGCGGTCCCATCGTCCACCATCATACCCGTGCCGTTCTCGTAACGGTCCTCGTGGTCGTAGGAGTTGTGGGAGTAGTCGTCCACGTACCAGTCCACGTCCGTGCCGTCAATCAACTCGAACTTGTAGTAGAGGAGGCGCGGGGTGGCCGTGTGGAAGGCTGGGACCGTCGCCTCGAACCAGTCGTAGGCGGGGTCAATGATAGACGAATCCTGCGCCATCGAGAGGGTTTCGTCCCCGGACGGCGTGTTGTACAGGTGCAGGTTCACGCCTTGCAGGTCGCTGTCGGCGACGCGCAGACGAAGGGTGACAGTCATGCCCGTAGAGAGCGCGCCAAAGGGGTCGCGGTACTGGCCGTCGCGGGTGTCGTGGCGAACCTCACTCCACCAGATGTCGTTGTCCTGGCTGGCACCGGAGGTGCTGCAAGCGGCGGTGCCATCGCAGTAGATGCTGCTGTTGTTGCGGTCGCGGTCGGCGGTGCGCGCGTTGTCCGTGTCGTTGTTGATGGCCTCGACGCGGTAGTAGGTGGAGAGGACGAAGGCGGCGGGGCCGCAGTAGCGGTTGCCGGTGGTGTTGACCATCGGGGTGACGAGGCCACCGTCGTTCCTCACATCGCTCGCGGTGGTGCTGTAGCGCAGCCGGACCTCGGAAACGTCGCTGTCATTGTCGCCACTGCGCGTGTTGTTATCGTAAACCGTCGCGCAGACCTGCGTGCCATCGTATTCCACGTCGGTGATAGTCGGCCCGGTGTTGTCGTCGTCAATGACGGTGTAGGCGTAATCGGTGTTCGGGTCGCACGCGCCCTTGCGTATCCACTGGTTAATCCAGTTGCGGTTATTGCCACTGTTGCGGCAGAGGTGCCTGTAGCCGTTCTCGTCGTTGGCGCGGAGATAGTAGAAGACATCACCCGGCGCTTGCGAGGGGATGGTGCCACTGAACACGTCGTAGGTCGTGGGGGCCGAGCCGTTCCACCCGCCCTCGTAATCGGCCACGTCGCTCATGGCCGTGAACTGCTCGCCGCCCGCGTAGTAGCGGATGGCGGGGTCGTCGGCGTCGTCGGTCAGGTCGCCCTTGTGCGCCAGCATGTAGACGTTCACGCTGTTATCGTCGTAGGCGTAGACATCGGTTGTGCCGCCCGGTGCTACGGTGCCGTCGTCGCTCCACAGGTCGAGGTCCAGAAAGGTGGTGGTGCCGTCCTGGTTCTGGAAGCCGTCGCCCGTGAAGGGCACGGGCTGCTCCGCCGGGTGATCGTCCTCGGCGCAGTTGTTGGCGAGAAGCTGGTCGCACTGCGAGTGGTAGAGGCGGTCCCAGACGACGGCGGTGGGCGCGGCGCTCGCGCCCTGCAACTGAATCCACCAGCCGTAGTAGACGTTGCCGTCGCTCAGGTCGCGCTCCCACGAACTGCCGCTCTGGCCGGGAACCCCCAGCACGTCCACCGCGTCCGAGACGCCGAAGCCATCGGTGGTGTCCCCGTCATTGTTCCAGTTGGGGTTATTCTGGAAGGTGGCGACGGAGAGAATGAAGTCGGAGTTGCCGTTGAGGCCCTGAAGATGCGTAAGGGGCACGCGCGCCTCGACGACGTTGTTGGCCTCGCTGATGGCGATTTGCGAGCCGCCCGGCTCATACCAGCCACCCCCTGCGAACCATTCGACGGCCTGGGTGTTGCCCCCCGCAACGTGGAAGGAGAGGACGCGCTCAGGGCGCATGAAGGGGCGGCCAAAGCTGAGGCCGGAGTCATCGCCGAGGAAGTTGAGGCCGGAGTCGGCAACCTGATCGGTGTCTATGCCGACGCCTATGTGAACCTCGCTGGCGCTGGTAATCTCCCGCAGGCGGAAGAGGAAGTAGAGATAGGTGCCGTCGGTGGTCAGCCGCACCTCGGTCAGGTCGGCCTCGTCGGTCATGCCGGTGTCGGTGCGGCGGTCGCCCTGCGCCCCGGTGTAAATCCATTCCTGGGCGCTCTCCGCGTCGGTGTGGGCGGTGGCGGAGGCGGTTCCGGTCCAGTCGGACGGGTCGCCGTCTACGGCGCGCACGGCGGCGAGGGCCGGGCGCGGGATGCCGGAAAGCGCGAGGGTCAAGAGGAGCGTGCAGAGCACGACGAACAGCAACCGCGAACGACGCATGATTCCTCCGGGCAGATACAGGGCTGGGCGATAACGATAGCACCGGGACAGGTAAGGATTGTCCCGGCTGTAGGCCGACGATATAGGTATGTACTACTATACGAGCTTCCGTGAAAAGGTCAATGCCGGGCACGGGCGGCGAGGCTCCGTGCTGTTGCCCCTCCGTTTGTCCAGCCGCTAAAACGGCTGGACTAGGGTGTGCGCTGGACGAGGGGCAGCCAGAGCGGGAGGGGTGCGGGTTCGCCGGGCAGGACGGTGAGGAAGACGGCGCTAGTCGGACCCCAGTTGCCCTCTGCGTCGCGCCCGCGCACGAAGAGGATGTGGCGACCGGGCGCGAGGTCGGCGGTGTCAATGGTTGCCAGGGCGGCCTCGTCGGCGCTGTCGAACGCGCCATCGGCGGCGCTCATCGGGAGGGTTTCCGCGCCTTCTGCCCAATCGGGCGTGTCAATCGAGTAGCTGGCCGCGCCGATGTTCTGCCCGCCGTTATTAGTGTCGCTAACCTGAGCAGTAAGCGTGATAGTCACACCCGCCTCGACTGTGGGTTCCGAGAGGCTGACGGCGAGGGCGTCCGGCCCGAAGGGAAGCTGATAGGGAGCGCGGGCGCTCTTGGCGGCGTAGAGGAGGGCGGGGCGGTTGAGGTTCCAGAAGGTATCCTGGCAGGAGAAGCGCGGAAAGAAGCCGCCGCATACAGAATCATCCCAGGGCATAGCTCCTATTTCGAAGGTGTAGCTGGCGATGCCGAGGGTGCCGTAGGACCAATCATCGGTCGTGCCACTGGCGAGATAGAGTGCCTGACTGGCCTGACCCGCCGTGTACTTGTTGTAGCTTGCGAATTTTCTGCCGAGTTGCGCCAGTTGCTCGAAGTTCGGTGAGTCCTCGCGGGTCCAGCCCCAGGGCCAGAGCACGAGGTCCGAGTAGCTGTGAAGGGAAATCATGACGCCGCTGGTGTCGAGCGGGGCGGCGTTCGTGTCGTCCGCCTCGTCACGCTGGTCGTTGAAAAGGCCCTGCATGAGAGCTTCGAGAGCCTGCTCCTCCGGCTCCGAGGCGGCAGAGGGGCCGCGATAGGTTTGGGTACAAGGCGAGGAGCTACTGCCTCCGCTACCCCATCTGAAGCTGGCATTGCGGTTCAGGTCCACGCCAATGTGAAAACTATTTTGATTAGTAGGGGATGGGCAAGAACTATCGTAAGAATCGTTGGTGTTCTTGCGCTGGTAGAGCGGCTGGCCGTCGGAATTCTCGACGACTTTGTAGCCGTCGGGATTGGCCGTCGGAACAATCCAGATTTCGTGATGGTCGAGGAGCCAGGTCGCGTCGGGGTCGGTGCCGTAGCCCTCGGTCAGATAGAGGATGAAGCGCCGCGCCGTCTCGTGGGTGGAGAGTTCGCGTGCGTGGATGCCCGCCATGAGGAAGAAGACGGGCTTGGTGATGGTGATGTCGGGGCGGTAATCGAGGCCGGGCGCGGGCACGGTGCCCGTGATGGCGCGGTTGGTCAGGCGCAGGGCGAGGAGGTCGTAGCCGGGCGCATCGCCCTCTTCAACGCGCTCCCAGCTATCGCCGTAGTCCACCACTTCAGCGAGGCCGGGGTGGTCGGCGGCGACCTGTTCGAGCAGGGCGTAAAGCTCCTCGACTGTCGAGTAGCCCTCGGCAAAGGTGTCAGGTGCGGCCTCAGCTTCCGCTGTGCGCTGGCGGTCCACCGAGAGGGTGTAGCCCGCCGCCGAGAGCCTGCGCCACCCGGCGGGGTCGAGCGCGACAACTGCCGTGCGGCTGGCCTGATCAACGTGCCAGATGTCGTAGCCGCCATCGGCAAGCGCCTGTAGCGCCTCGCGGTCACGGTAGGCGACCCGCGCCACGACGGGGCCATCCGGCGCGGCGTCGGCCTGAGCAGGGAGCGGACGGCCCAGCAGCGCGAGGAACGCGAAACAGAGCAGCAATGTAACCGCGAGGGGCCATACAATCCGAGGCAAAGTCATAGCGCGCTCCTGTAAGAGTCTGAGGTGAGGATGGTAGCCAGTTAAGAAGATAGAGCAAGCACGGAATCAGCCTGGCCCCACAAAATCACGTTATGTCAACTAAAGCCTGCCTCAATCGCGCCTCAAAGTAGGCTTTGGTAGGCCCTACTTCACATAATACCGCTTCGGCACGCCCCTGAGCGCCGGATGCGGTTCAACCCCCTTCGTGATTCGGTGGTAAAGTAGGCACAACGGCTCATAGGATTCTATAAAGGAGGCAGGAGTGATAGAAGTCGCAATTATGCTCGAAGGGCAGATGGGGCTGAACTGGGTGCGCCTCGAACGGATAGCACGGGCGGTGGAGGCGTTGGGCTTCGTGGGGCTTTATCGCTCCGACCATTTCACCAACCCCAACCCGCCCGACGAGGACTCGCTGGAACTGTGGCTCTCGCTGGGGTGGCTGGCGAGCCACACGGAGCGCATCGAGTTCGGGCCGCTCGTCTCGCCCGTCTCGTTCCGCGACCCGGCGATGACGGCGCGAATGGCGATTCAGGTGGACAATCTCTCCAACGGGCGGCTGACCTTAGGCGTGGGCGCGGGCTGGCAGGAGCGCGAGCACGAGAGTTTCGGGTACGACCTGCTGGGCGTGACGGAGCGGCTGGACCGCTTCGAGGAGGGGCTGGAGGTCATCACGCGGCTTCTCCGCAACGACGAGCCTTCGAGTTATGAAGGGGAGTATTACCACTTGAAGGAGGCGCTGTTGATGCCGCGCCCTGAGCAGGGTGGGAGACCGCCGATTCTCATTGGCGGCAACGGGCCGCAGCGCACGCTGCCGTTGGTGGCGCGCTACGCCGACGAGTGGAACGCGGTCTTCCTGACGCCTCAACGGTTCAGGGAGACGAGCGCGCGGCTTGACGAGTTGTTGGAGGAGCAGGGGCGGCAGCCCGGCGCGGTGCGGCGCTCCCTGATGACGGGGCTGGTGTTTGGCCGCGACAAGGAGGAGGTGCGGAGCAGGGTGGAGAAGCGCTCGCCGGGGCGCACGCCCGACGAGTTGCGAGAGCACAGTCTGGTCGTCGGCACGGTGGACCAAATCGTGGAGCAGTTGGGGCGCTTGGCCGAGGCGGGCGTGCAGCGCGTCATGCTTCAGTGGCTGGACCTGGACGACCTGGACGGTCTGGAAACAATGGCGCAGGGGGTGCTGCCGCAGATAGCGACGACCGACGACTGACGACCGACGACCGCTTACGACATAATGGACTGAAAAGGCACGGCTATGCTGTGCCCTTTTGATTTTCTTGGGCAGTCTTAACAGAGGGGGAAGGTAACTTGCGACGATGACGGAGACGGATAACGGAACTGTCACCGGAACGGGGCCGCTGTCGGGCCAGTATGATGAAGCTGTAACGTTGTTTGACACGAGGCGTGCTACCATACGGCGTTAGAAAAAGAGCCACCCTATGAAATCCCTACCTGGAAGAGTACGCTCGATGAAGCTGTTCGCACTCCCTACATTGTTGCTCATCGCCGCCGCTATCGCGTGGCCGTTGCGGGCCATTCCGACTACCAGCATCTCCTCCGAAGGAGGCGCGGAACGGCTCACTACAGGAGCCGACCTCTTCGCGCTGGATAGCTGGGATGCGGCGACTGGGATTCTGGCCTATCAGGTGGCGGAGGAGGAGCCGCGCTGGCTCGGCGTGGACGCAGAGGCGGGCACGCTGGCTGCTGCCGAGGCTCCGATGCGAGCCGCCGAGGTGGAGCGCGTCACCGTCGAGGTGGACGGCATGTGGCACCGCCTGCTGCTTGATGGAGAGGTGCTGTGGGAGACGGAGGAGGAGATTGTGGGGCGGCCCACGCTCTCTCCCGATGGAAGCTGGCTGGTGGTGACGCGCTACCCGCATGGCAGTTCGACGGCACCGCTGGGCGAGTTGTGGCGCTACGACATCGCCGCGAAACGCTGGACGCCGCTGACGAGGAATGATGTGGAAGAGATGACGCCCGTCATCAGCCCCGATGGCGAGGAGGTGGGTTTCCTGCGCTTCGGGGACGTATGGGTCGTGCCGTCCAACCAGACCACGACGGAAACGCTGCTTCCGCCGGAGCCGGAGTTCGCGCCGCTGGCCGTCGAGAGCCTGACCCCGCCCGCGACGATTCGCGTGGCGCACCACAAAGATAATACCTGCCGGAGAGTACCGGAGGGGCACGTCACCGAGCTTTCCTTTGAAGAGTATATAAAGCGGGTGGTGCCTCACGAGATTTCCGCCACCTCGCACCCTGAGGTTTTGAAGGCGCAGGCGGTGGCGGCGCGGACCTACGCCTGGTACAAGGTGCTATACAGCCCCAGGAATCCGAACTACGAGGTGACTGACTGGACGATTGACCAGTACATGTGTGACACCACCGACTCCCGCACGGACGCGGCGGTAGAGGCGACGGCGGGGGAGCACATGACGCAGAACAACAAGATTATCCTGACGATGTTCAGCGCGGAGAACGCCAGCCCGACGAAGCAGAACCCTTACGGCGTGCAGTACCTGAACCCGGTGAACGACCCGGTTGGCTTCGGCATCCGGCGGTATGGGCATGGGATGGGATTCTCGCAGCGCGCGGGCAGGCGCTGGGCGGAGTTGGGCTGGAGCTACAAGGACATCCTGCTCCACTACTACACGGGCACGCAACTCTGGGCACCTGATGCGAGTAAGAAGTCGCTTGGGGTGAGAAACCGCCCGACGACGACGCACCTGCGCGACCCGAACGATGCCACCGTGCCAGCCGCCGCCTACCTGCGCGGCTCCGGGCTGTGGCTGGACCTGAACGCCAACAACGTGGATGGGACGCGGGCGCGGGAGTGGCGGCCCGACGGGAGCGGCAACCTCGTGCCCGGCGAGTGGCAGGAGGACCATGACGTTAGCAACGGCTGGAGCCATCTCTTTCCCCTGCTCCACCTGCCGGACATCACGGCGCGAAACTACCGCATCGAGCTGGACACGATTCCCAATTGGCAGCCGGATGGACAGTCCGTCATGTACCTGGGCATTGACCGCACCGCGCCCGCGCTGGATACCAGCATCTCGGTTGGCGAGGGGGAGGGAGCCGTCCCGGCGCAGCTATCGCTCAACTACAGCGACGCGACGAGCGGTATGGAGCGCGTCGGCTGGAGCATGGGAAGCTGGCAGGTCGAGGCGGAGCACGTCAACGCGGGCTGGAACGCGTTCGACGACCCCTACGCCAGTGGCGGGCGCGCCGTGCGCCTGAACCAGGGCGACGCGGCGACGGTGCTCTCCTTCCCCGCCATCAGTATGGAGCCGGGCCTCTACCGCGTCTGGTTCCGGCTCTTCACGAATGGGCCACTCACCAGCACGCCCATCGCCACACTGCGCGTCTACGATGACCAGGCACCGCGCGTCCTGCGGGGGCTTCGGCAGCTACGCGCTCCCGATTTCGTCTCGGCGGGGTGGGAGTGGTTCTACGTAGACGTGGACACGACGCTCAACTACGATGCGAGCAAGCCGGGAGACATAGGCAATGGGCACGACGCTCACAGTATCACGGCGGAGATTGACTGGCCGGGGCAGCAGGTGCTGGAAATTGACCGCGTGCTGGTCGCCACGCGCCAGCCGCCGCTCGTCAACAGCGCGGACCTGACCGTGACACCGCCGGAGAGTGTGATGGTCTACGCCAGCGACCACGCGGGCAACGCGACGTTTGCGCGGTGTGGGCCAGCATGGGGCGCGGCGAGTGAAACACAGGAGGCGGAAAGCGGCGCGCAGAGTGAAGCGGTGGCGGCGGATTGGAGCAACGGGGTGTTCCTGCCGCTGGTGAGTGGGCCACCTATCATTCCGGCCTATCAATGCGGGCCGGAATAGGCGAAGGCTGGCGAGGGCGGCGTCTATCAGGCCATGAATGGCTTCACGCGCGGCCAGGCGTGCAGGACGAAGGCGAACCCGGCCAGCGCGGCCAGGATGCCGCTGATGGGGAGCGCCCATGCCCAGCCGAGCGGCGCGGCCAGGGCGGTGAGGGTGCTGGCGTTGAAGAGAACGAAGCTCGCCCACGCCAGTCCCTCGCGCCCGCGAAGCTGCTCCACACGGCCCTGCTCGGCCTCGCGCTGGGCGAAGCGTGGCAGAATCCAGTAGGCGACGCCGAAGGCAAGCTGGACGGTCCAGCCCATGAGAACCATGTGGATGTGGACCGGGAGCCACTGCCACGCGCCGGGAATCCCGCCCGGCCCCTTCTGCCACAGAATCAGCCCACCCAGGAAGAAGCCGAAGCCGAGGTGCAGCAGCGCCGCGCGAACCATCCAGACGGAGAGCCGGGGCATCCTCTGCTCACTTTCCCTTCACGCGCGCCCAACTGGCCCCAATGAAGGACCAGCCCGCCGCCACCTGAAGCAGCGCCGCCGCGCCGAGCGCCCACGCCGCGACGGTGTTGGGCGCGAGAGCCTGCCAGGGTTCAAAGAGGAAGCGCAACAGCAGGCCCGCGTTCAGCGTGTAATAGGTGAACCACGCCAGCCGCTCGTTGCCGCGTGGCTGCTCCCGCGTCTGCTTGGGGAACATCCAGAAGATGACGCCGAAAATCAACTGCGTCACCCAACCGACCATCAGCAGGTGATAGTAGACGGGGCGCAGTGCCGAGACCCAGCGCGGTAGGTCCAGCGGCCCATTCAGCAGGAGCAGCGCGCCTACTATCAACGAGACGGCGAAGTGGACGAAGCCTGTCTTGATGAAGAGGCGAGTCAAGGGAGGCATGCTCTACCCTAACGCCTTTCAGCTTCCCGGTCAACGATGGGTTGCCACTGGCGGCAGCGCGCCCATAACCTCCAGAACGATTTCCGGGTTGAAGAAGGCGACAGGCGTATCCATCATCTGCTGCACCCGGTAGAAGGTTTCCAGCACCCTCGAATTGGTGAGGGTGGCGGTCATCAGATGGGCCATGTAGCGTTCTACTGACTCGTGTGCGCTGGGGTCGGACTGGCCCTCGCCCGGCGTCCACAGCCATCGGCGGTCCTCGCTGACGGCCATCTGATAGGGGCCTGCCAGCGCGTCCGCCAACTGGCGCTGGAAGCGGCGGGCAAAGCCGGACAAATCTCCCCTGTGCTGCTCGCGGGCCTCATTCAGGCAGGCGTCAAGCACGCTGCCGCCCGCCACCGCCACCGCCGTGTCCTCCCCGTGAGCCGGATTGAGCGAGCACATCCCCTCGGCGAGCACGACGAAGCGTTCCAGGTAGCGGGGCAGGCGGTCAAAATGGGAGATGCGCTCCTCATGGCACTGGTAGCTATGGATGGGCGTGAGCGGTTCTGCCCCCTGGATGGCGTCGGCGATGCGCGAGGTAGGCAGGGCACGCAGGAAAGCGGCGAATGCCTGCTCATCGGCAGGCAGAGGGCCGCCCGCCATGTCAATCAAGGTCAGGGATACACGGTTGGCCTCGAACGGCAGGAGAATGGCCCCCTGCGTGCTGTAGGGCGGGGCGGGCTGCACATATATCATCTGCGAACTCTGGCGCGAGGAGGCGGGCCTACGGTAGACGCGCGTCGCGTAGCATGGGCGCACGGAGACGACTGTCTGTTTGGGAGGGGCGAACCCCAGCGATGTGAGCCACGCGGACGCCTCCGAGGCGCGACCTCTGGCGTCCACCACCAGCGCGGCGGGTAGCTCCTCCGTGCCACCGGAAGCGCGTAACTGCACCCCTCTCGCCCGCGTGCCCTCGGCTTCGACGATGAGGCCCGCCGCCTCGCTCCCCCGGAGCAGGTGGAGGCGAGGATGCATCATCACTCTCCGGTGCAGGACCGATTCGAGCAGGGCGCGGCTGCACGCGGTCACTTCCAGCCTGGAACGGTAGCGGGGTCGCCACCGCCCGAAGAGGCACCATTCGACGTGAAGCCCCATGTTGAAGCTGACCGCGCCCGCCGCGTGAAGTTCGTCGAGCAGGCCGGGGAATAGCCCTTCCAGATACGCCTGATTTCGCACCAGCAGCACATCCGGCGGGTGAGCTTCCTCGCCGGAGCCGTTCCTTTGCAGGCCCGCGCTCTGCTCGACGAGCGTGACCTGCTCGAAATGGTCGGCCAGCACGCGCGCGGCGACGAGGCCGGTGAGGCCACCGCCCAGGACGGCGGCGCGGCCCCATAAGGGCAACGTGGGAGTCATCGAGTTCACCGTATCAGTCTCCTGCTATCGCTCGCACAAGCGAACACGGGCGCGAGAACTTCGCTTCGCGCCCGGCCAATCTCCGGTATCACCTTGAAGTTGGCTGCATCATACCAGAGGGAACGTTTGAAAATCGCTTGAGAAGCGTTTGAAGTGGCGTTTTCCGGTGCCTCTTTGTGAAAACAGTGACCGGATGTGGCTCACGTCCGGGCAGAGCGCGTTCGTGCTTCGTCCGCGACCATGCTCGTGAAGGAGAGATAGCAGAGCAGCAGCAGAGCCGCGAAGAGGAGCGTCACGCCGACGGCGCGGGGGTGCTCCATAGGGGCCAGAAGAGGGGCCACGACATCGGCCAGCACGGCGCGGGGTTGGAGCAGCGCGTCCCAACTGTTCCAGCGCAGGAAGCGACCCAGGTATATGCCCAGCCCGGTTAGCCCCGCCACGCCAACCACGAAGAGCCTGCCCATCCACTTCCCGGCGAGCGAGGCGACCACCGCTTCCATTGCCCGCAGCGACGTGACGGCGAGAAAGAACCCGGTCCAGGCGAAGCTGAAGACCAGCCCCACATCGTACCAGAGGGGGAAGCCGCCTCGCTGGTAGAGGTGGACGAACTCGGTAGCGAGGTAGGGGGCGTTGGGGAAGAAGAGCAGCCACAGGCCGCCGGGGAGGAGAAGCTGCCACCAGCGCCCCGGCTGGCGGCGGTGCAGGCCCGCCACCCACGCGCTGAATAGGTAGGGCATCCACGCCAGCACGAGGTTCGGAATCATCATGCCGAAGGCCAGCGTGCCGCTCAGGTAGGCCCGGCTCAGCACCAGCCCACAGCAGGCGGCGCTCGCGGCGACGAGCGCGACGAGCGAGTGCCCAACGCACAGCTTGCGATTATCGCTCACGTTCTCAAGTTGCTGCATTCGATTCTCCTTATTAGTCAGGGCTGTGTCAAAGTCAGGTAGGCGAAGGAGGAGAGAAGGGGCCGCACGGGCCAGAGGCCAGTAAAGGCCAGTAACGGCCAGGGTAGTGGTCAAGGAGTAAGTGATAGGTTATGGTCCCAGATAAACCACTTGGTGACAAGGTGATGGAACTTATCAGATTTAGAGAAGGAGAGCGTTTTACGCACGTAGCGGGCCAGACGCTGGCGCAGGGTACCATTCCAA
>DASVVH010000129.1:0-9379 GCA_036386615.1 Ardenticatenaceae bacterium | reverse complement strand
CACGGTCATGAAGGTCGCCTTCTCGAACCCCGTCATGAAGACAGCGGCCTGCCCCACACGCAGCTTCCCCATGAAGCGCTCTTGCGCCTCATCCATAATCATCGCGCTCGCCAGCGACTCGCGATCCTGCCGCCCAGGCAGCATGTGCCCTATCTTGAGGTTGGTGTTTCGTACGGCGTCGGGTGCCAGCTTTTCGGGGCTTTGTTCAGCAATCAACATTCCCTGCCCGTAGGCGCGCATCTCGACCAGAAAATCGGTGATAGCCCGCACCGCCCGCGCGCGTGTGTCCGCGGCGACCTCAGAGTTTCCTACGGATGAAACATTCTCCATAATCCGGTGAGCCTCTTCGATGAGAAGCACGTGCCGCAGGCCAGCCGACTCGCCTTCCTCGCGCGACTGCGTTTGGCGATACTCGCGGAGCAAAATGAGAAGAAACATCATCGTCAGCGCCTTCGCGTCGTCGTTAAGCGAGTCAAGCTCAAGGACGACAGGCTGCTGGAGCAGTTGTTTTAGCGGCAGTGACCGCCGACAGTTGAACATCTGGCCCTTGCTGCCGCGCAAGAGGCTACCCAACCGTCCCTTCACGGCAGCCTGAATGTTGTCGTTCAGCTCCCCACGATAGCCCCGCCGCTCGACGGCCTGAACCGCCTCTCGATAGAATTCGGCCAGGGTCGGGAAGAGTCTTGGCGGCCCTTCACCGCCCCGATCCGTGAGTCGCCAGCCGTGAAGGGCGTAAACCTCCTCCAGCGCCTCTTCGATAATTGTCGGCAGCACGCCGAACTGAGGCAGCGCGGCGTTGATCGCGACGTTGAGGGCCTCAAGATGCACCTCGACGCGTACGCCAGGCAGCAGTTCGAAGGGGTTGAGCCGGAAGGGGGCCGTCGTCTCGTCTCCCAGCGTGAAGACCAGCAGCTTCTCGAAGCCCGGTTGCTGAATCAATCCCCGGTACTCCGTTTTGGCAGGCTCCACCACCATGAACGGCACGGTGCGATCGTGTAACTGGCCCAACAGGTAAAGGCAGGTATTGGTCTTACCGCCTCCGGGTAGACCAGCAATCAGGCCGTGCCGGGAGAGGGCATTGAGCTTGACGGTAACGGCCCCACCACTCTGGAAGTTTCCTAGATGAACCTCGTCGGGACCAATCCGGGTCCGCCGACTGCCCGCCTCAAAGTCGGGCATCGGCTGGCGCACCTCAATGCCCGCGATGCCCCCCTGCACCGCCACGGGAAAGCGGAAGAGCGCCGCGCTGCCTCGGGCGTCTGCCAGGTAGCGCAGGCGCGCCAGCCCAGGGCTCTCGTCGGAAGGGCTCGACCCCCAGGGCGTCAGAATCAGGTGGTGGAGGGTGCGTGCTGCCGCGTGGCTCTCCTCCTGGTTGCGGGGGTGTACCACGTCAAAGCTGGATACCAGGTCGTCGTCCAGGCGCGCATGGGGGCTACGCGCAGTGAAGGCCGCTCCGAGGGTTTGAGCGACGCTCACGGCAGCAAATCCATCAGTACTTGCAGCCTGAGCGACGATGGAGAAGGGTTGTGACAGCCTTCGCAACTGCATGGCATAGATGCGCGCGACGGCAGCGGCCTGTGGGTCGGCCCAGCGCCCGCTGGACTCGACGCTGTGGGCGTTGCGTTGCCAATCGGAGGTGGTCTGGGCAATGGCTGCCGCCGCGACTAGCGCCTCGTACTCCGCTGGTTGCAGGCGTGTCGGCTCGATGGTCAGGTTGATGGCGCAGGGCGCGTTGTGGCGCAGGAGCGCCTCAAAGGGTTGGAGGAAAGGACCCGCCGGTTGCCAGTAGGGATAGACCACGTAGGCCTCACCGTTGGCCCAGGGGAAGACTACGACATCCTCCTGCTGGCGCACCTCAACGATGTGCGTCGGTTCGGCTGGCGAGGTGCCATCGTTCGCGAAGGGCACGCGCAGCGCGGTAAGCTCCGCGAGGGATGTAACTGCCTGTAGGCTCAAGCCGTAGGAGGCTGCAAGGCGCATCAGGTCGGCGGCCATCTGGCGGGTAGCCGCCTGAGCATACTGGGGGCGGCTGAGCAGGCGGGCCAGGAGTGCTATCTCGACGCCAGCCTGTTCTGGACGGTAGATATAGCGCAGGCTGAAGGCCGCACTCTGCCATTTCCAGAGATTGGTTATCAGTTGGACCTGCCTGTCCAACAGTTCCACGAGCCGCTCGCCGGTGGTCTGCCCGACGAGGGTGTGGTCCTCAAGAAAGTCGGGCAGGTGTAGCAGACGAAATCCGATGATGGTCCGCTGGACCTCAACGGTTTGGCTGCTCGAAACAATGCTGAGGCCGTGCGCGGGAACCAGATTCCCGTGCTGCGATTCGTGACCCCGGTCGGGATAGGGTTGTAGGGCATTCATCCTGCGAAGGTTCTCCAGCCAGGTAGTTAGATGAGGCGGCGGCGGGGGCCATATTCGGCGGCGGGGGGCATCAGGCGCTGCTCGATGCCCACCATGTCCAACCCCTCGCGCACGGTCTGCTCCACCGATTTTTCGAGCGATACCATGTCATCTACATCAAACTCGTTGGGCGGCACGCGAAAGGCGGCCATCCAATCTTTCTCGGTCAGCCACTTGTACAGGGTGAAGATGGCGATCAGCCCCAGGGCCACGTAGGACATCAGGTAGAGCGGTCCAATGAAGCAGGTCAGCCACATGACCGTGCCGAGCCCGTTGAGCCCGCTGAACGGGTCCGCGTTGACCGCGTTCCATGCGGCGGAGTAGACGGGGGGATAGAGGATGACGAAGCCAATCAGCGCCAGCACGACCAGGATGCGGACGTTGCTGATGGGCCCCTTGTAGTACGTGACCTGCGAGATGTACAGGTCGCGGCCAAAGCGCGCGATGTAGAGGCCTGCGGTGGCGCGGTCGCGGCGCACAAGGAAGTAGGGTCGGCGGTCCGCAATGATTCCCTGCCGCGTCAGGGTTTCCTGCGTCACTCTGACCTTGGGAATCTGGCGGCGCGTGAAACGGTCCAGCACGGCGTCGCGCAGCGTCTCGGCCTGCTCGTGGAGATCGTTCAAGAGCCAGGCGACGTGTCGCCCGCGCGTGCCATATCCGGCGAACGGCCCCCAGATGCTCACGGCAGCGGTGCCCGCGCTGCCCAGTTGCCCCACTGCGGGGGCGGGTGTCGCCACGGGCGCAGGGTTGGGAACCTGGGGCCGTGCCGATGGGGCACTCGCCTGCGGGGCTGTTGGTGGCGGGTTGGCAATCGCTACCGTTGCCTGTTGCGTGTCGGGCAGCCGCGTCCCACAGTTCATACAAAAAGGGCCGGGGCCCGGCTCTGGCTCGAGACAATTCGGACAGACCATTTTGCGTTCCTTTCATGAGTATCGGCGGTCAATACCAGGCTGCCTGGCGCACCGCCGCGACCTTAGCGCGCCGGAATTTTGTTGCCACAGTGGATGCAAAAGATGGTTCCGGCATCGGCTGGGTTGCCACACGCGGGGCAATAAACGATAGACAGCGACACCCGTTCAGCGGTGTCACGGGCGGGCGCGCTGGTCGGCCTGGGGACTCCACCTGCTTCACGCGACGAAGGAACCCACGCAGAGGGTTCGAGGGCAGGCGCGTAGACGGGGGCCGCGCGTTGCTGGCGGCGACGGGCCAGGAAGATGCCGACGCCGAGTACGCCGACGAGCAGGATGCCCGCCCCCAACCCCGCGAGTGGGAGCAGGCCAAACTGTGATTTCGGCAGCAGCACCGCGCGCAGGGGTTCATCGGGGTTAATCCAGCGCACGGTGTCGCCGTCTATCCGGTTCCCGTTGCTTTCCAGGATCTCACCGCCGTGCAGGGTGACGGTCACGTTCGTCCCAACCCCTTGCAGCTCACTAAATGAGTCGTCTTCGAACAGGAGCGCGTCGCGGCCCTCATAGTCAATGACCCGCGCGATAGGCTCCGAGCCTGCGTTGAAGCCGACGCCGTCTACATCATTGATGTAGACGCTTTCGTCGGGATTGTCGGATTCGCCGCGTCGCCAGGTGGCCTGTTCGGCACCTGTTTCGGCGGCGAGGTTCGCCATCTCGACGTCAAGCTGCCTCTCGAAGGCCTGAGTTCCACCCCTCAGGTTCAGCAGATTGGTTGGGATTGTCATCTCCGATGTGACGCTGTAGTGCTCGCCCTCGTAGAGCGAGATCGTCACATCCGCATTCGTGGCGCAGCCGCTGACGAGCAGCACCAGCACGAGCACCCACACCGCTTTCATCGTTCGCAACATGGTCCCTCCTCACGCTTGATGCTGCGGCTGGCTGATGGGCGTGCCGCAGCATGGGCAATACTGAATGACCGAGCCGCACGCGCCGCACTCGATTCTGTCCTGGAGCGGCGCGGGTAGGGCCGCGAGTGGCGCGGGGACGGGTGTGGGAATGATGTCCATCGCTTCGCTTGCGGCAGGTTCAGGCGCGGGTTCGGGATCAGGAGCCGACCCTTCTCTGGCCGGGATGACAATCTCTCGTATTTCGGGCTCAACTCGCGGCTCTGCTGGGTCACTGGGAAACGTATAGGGCGAGACAATTTCCCGGATGGGGGTCGGCGCGGGCGGCTCACTCCTCAGCGATGCGCCGCCCAGAACCGTCGTCGGGGGTAGCGGGTCGTAGCTCCCGCGCATGACCGGGGGCGGGGTGCTGCTTTTCATGGAGCCCCCACAGGCGGCGCAGAACTTCGCCAGGCGCTCGTTTTCATGCCCACACAGCACGCAATGGGACAGTGGTTCGGCTTCGGGCGGCGGTGCCGCCACCACCAAAGGGGTGCGGCAGAAGCCGCAGAATTTGGCTTCGTCTCGGTTGGGTGCGTGACAGTTCGAACAGGTCTTCATAGCGTCCCTCTCTTACCAGACTGGGTTGTGGCGCGGTGGCTAGATGACATCCTTGCGGACCTGTGCTCGATACGTAAGCGCCCACCACCCGCCCGCGAAAAGCAGCAACATGAGCCAGCGACTGACCAGGTGCAGGGACGAGTGGTCGTAGGAGACGTTGAAGGTGTAGTCCGGCCGCTGTTGCAATTGTCCCTCCTCGCAGGGCACCTCGGTGTCCTGCACCATCGCCTGACTGCGCTCGTCCTCGAACTCGATACAGCTAACCCCTCGATCGCGCAGCCGCTCCATGTTTGCCGTGCTGCCCAGCGCTTCCAGTGCCCAGCGCGTCGTGGTCAGGTAAGAGATGGGTCGGGCGACCGCCGGAAGGTCGAAGATCGCCCCGGCAAAAAGAATCTGGATGATGAGGGTGACCAGAACGATGTAGATGACGCTGTTCGTGCTGCGCGCGGTGGAGGAGATGAATAGCCCCAGGCAGATGCCGGCCAGCATCGCCAGAAAAAGTGTGACAAACATTTCCAGCAGGGGTGGCAGAAAAACGCCATCTTCTGGATAAGTGACGCGCAGGCGAATGACGAAGAGAAACAGCGCACATTGGACGAGGGCGAAGAGCGCCAGCACCCCTACTTTGGAGAGCAGATAGGGCGCAATTTGCAGGTTGACCATCCGCTCCCGAGCATAAATCGTCTCTTCCTTGACAATCTCATAGGCCGCCGCGAAGATGCCCAGCAGCGTAGCGACGAGCCCCATCATGAACAACAGCTTCTGCGCGGAACCTGCCAACACGTAAGAGGACTGGAAGGTCTCGTCGTCCACGCGCGGGTCGTCGGCGCTGCGCTGCTCGTCAATCGATTGTTGGATTTCGCGGGTGACCGTCCCCAGATTCTTGCCTACCAGGTCGTCGCGATTGACCATCAACAGGAGCAGCAGGCCGATCAGCGGCATCACCGCCAGCAGGATGAACAAGCTGAACGGGTCGCGGTAGATGAGTTCAAAGTTGCGCCGGGCCAGGACCCAGAACTGCTGGAGGGCCGCGACACGCGGCGGCGTTGTTGACGCGGGCGGCACGAGCGGCTGCGAGCCCGTCCCCACCGTTTGCAGCCGCTTGTGAACATGCTCCGCGTAGGGTGCGGAAGCGCGGAAGCAATGGTCCCAGGCCGCCGCGCTGGAGCGGGGTGGCGCGCCGTCGGCGGTGGCCGCACAATCTGTGGGGAGGGGATTCTGTTTTGGGTCTATCGCCTGCGATAGTCGCGTGTAGATATCCGAGAAATCCTGTGCGCCGAAGAAGGTCAACGCCTCCTGCGGCGGGCCAAAGTAGACAAGGTGGCCGTCGGCCATGAAGGCGACGTGCGTGCACTGCTCGATGTTGGCGGTTGCATGGGTGACGAGGACGATGGTCCGCCCCCCATCGGCTAGGCGGCGCAACGTGTACATCATCTTCTTTTCGAGGCCGGGGTCGAGGCCAGAGGTGGGTTCGTCCAGAAAGAAGAGGCCCGGCTCTGCAAGCAGTTCCGCCGCAATACTCACTCGCTTGCGCTGGCCGCCGCTCAGTTGGTTCACCTGTTTGTCGGCGTGCTCGGTCATCTCGACCTGCGCCAGCACGTCGGCGATTCGTTTCTGTATCTCCTCCGGGCTGGCGTCAGGCAGGCGAAGCTCTGCCGTGTAGGTCAGTGCGCTCCGTACCGTCAGTTGCCCGTGAATAATGTCATCCTGCGGCACGTACCCCAGGATGCTGCGGTACGCACCAAAATTGGTGTACAGGTCATCACCATTCACCAGCACGCGGCCCTGGGCCGGAATGAAGCCGCTGAGCGCCTTCATGAGGGTGCTCTTGCCCGCGCCGCTGCCGCCGACCAGGGCGACGAACTCGCGGGGGTAAATGGAGAGGTTCACGTCATTGAGAATGATTTTTTCCCTGACGTGACCGTTGGTCGCCGCCTGCCCTGGAAGCGACAGGCCATTCCGCACCGTGACGGCTCGCCGCAGGCCAACGGCGTCCAGCCGATAGTTGCCGTCAGCCGTGAACTGCGAGAGCCCAGCTTCCTGGTCGTAGACCAGCTTGAAGGGGCCGATGTACACCACGTCTCCCGATGTAAGAGGCCGCTCCCCCCGAACGGCCACCCCGTTCACGAACGTTCCGCTCAGGCTGTCCAGGTCACGCAGCACGTGGCCCTGCGCCCTCTTTTCTACCGTCGCGTGCTGGCGCGAAACGGTGGGGTGGTCGAGATGAATCCTGTTTGCCGGATTGCGCCCGATGGTAACGGCTTCCGACTGCTCCAACGAACTGCGGCCAAGGTGAACCGTGCCGCCCCCCACGCTCGCGGTTGCGGTGCGTTGCAGCGTCAGGCTGACCCAGTTTCCCTGTGGGTCGCCCACGCGCACGATGTCGCCGTCGTGGAGAGCCTGGCGCGCCTGGGGCGCAATCAGCTTGCCGTTGAGCAGCGTACCATTGGTGCTGTTCAAATCGGAGATATAGTACGTCTCGCCCTTGTACTCCAGCTTCAGGTGGTGGCGTGACACAGCCGGCGCGGTCACGACGACATCGTTGGTAGGGTCACGGCCTACGGTCACGGTGGTGCCGCTCACCGTGACGGTGCGCACCGCCTGCCCCGGCTCCTGCACGAGTAGATGGGGGCTGCTCTCATCAACAGGGGGGCTATCGTCGTCCACCAGCGACGCGCCGCAAGCGGGGCAAAACGTCGCCGAGGTCTGAAGCAGCTGAGCGCCGCATTGGGTACAGAATTTGAGCACGGACTGGCCCTCCACATGAATTCAAACGCACGCGCCTCAACGACAGTTTTTACCGCGAGGCGCAGCAGACAGCCGCTACCATAAGCCGCTGCCTGCTGCGCGCGATAGGCTTACGGCGATTCGCGCCGCTAACGGTCTTCATCTAGCCACAGGGCATCATCCAAAAGCAACTCTCGCTGGCGGCCATCACTGTTGACGACATAGAGTGCGGCATCGCTGCCAAAGGTGGCGTTGAAGACCACTCTGCGACCGTCGTCCACCAATTGCGCTTGATAGTAGTCGTCGGCCTGGTCGTCCAACAGGATCGGCTCTTCCTCGTCGCCATCAATGTTGTGCAGGTACAGGCCTGTGGCCCCAAACTCGTCGTAGGCGGCGAAGAGCACCTGACTGTTCTGGATATCAAACGCCGTTGTTCGGTTGTCTCGCCTGTCCGATATCGTCACCAGTTCTCCACTTTCACTGTCAATGACGCTCAACTCCTGATTCCCGTTTACCTCGCGGGCGTGGGTGACGGCATAGTAGCGGCCATCCGTTGCCAGCACTCTCCCGGTTGATATCTGCTCTCCCCGCAGCAGCCGATTGTTCGCTTCGTCGGCGATAGAATAGAGGGCGAGGTCCGCGTCCGAGTTCTCGGTCTGGTTGTAAACCAGCACCTGCTGGCCGTTCTGGGTGAATGCGGCCCAGGCGTAGGGGGCCGCGCGCACGAGGTCGGTGGCGCTGTTGTCGGCAACCCCGATTAAAAAGAGGTCTGCTGTGCTATCGTCATTCTGTTCCCGCACCAGTAGATAATCCCCCCGCGTTGAAAGGTCGATGATTTCCACCGACCCGCGACGTATCTCCTCGCGCTCCCCCTCGCCTAGCGGGCGGCTCCACAGTCCGTCCGCGTCCGTGTACAGGATACGCTCTCCGTCTGGAGTGACGACGAAGCTTTGCCAGCGTAGGTCGTAGGAATCTTCCTCGTCCACACGGTCTATCTCTACCGACTCGCTCCCGTCGGCATTGCCAATGAAGCTGACATATTCCTCGTCTATGGTAACGTCGTAAAAAATCTTGTCGCTGTTGATTAGCGGGAAGATCTGGCCTGAATCTACCTCCTGGAAGAGCGTCGCCAATTGGCTCCCGTCGGCGAGCGAGTAGGTGTACCCG
The DNA here is from genome assembly GCA_036386615.1 of Ardenticatenaceae bacterium. Classification (GTDB taxonomy): domain Bacteria; phylum Chloroflexota; class Anaerolineae; order Ardenticatenales; family Ardenticatenaceae; genus DASVVH01. The sequence goes on along the minus strand of DASVVH010000129.1, from coordinate 672 downwards.
GAAACACGCCCATCCTCATCGGTCGCGGTTGCCGCGATGATGCCATCCGCTGGGTCAACGACTGGAAAGATGTAAGCAGCATCCTGTACCAGCACCGTGCGATTCTCTCGGTTGGTGTCGGAGACGACTAACTCCCAAAGCTCCTCATAGCGGGTGAGGTAGACCACCCGACGGTTGTCCGGCAGCGGGTATCCTGCGACACCTTCATAGCCGGTATAAGAATAGAGGCCATAACGAGAGGGACTTCCGATTACGGGCGAGTTATCTGACGATTCAGTAGTCATAATCCTGCCCTGACTGCCATCGTCGCTCCCATCGCTCTCTGAGAGGCTAACCGTCTCCCGCGTCAGCGGGTTCACGACGTGCAGCACCGGCTCCTCATCCCAATCTGAAACCGCCACGAGCCAGTTCGATACGCGCGGAGCGGACGTCCGCCCCAATGGATTAAAGTTGCTGCAACCGACGAGCGGCAACAGTATCGTCATCAACGCGCCCGTCAGGAGCAGCGTGCGCGCCCTGGTACGCCGCCTTTCAACGGCACGAAGCAGACAAGTCATCCAGAGTTTCATTTTGAATCCCCCTCCTTTATGGTGTAATGCCAGGCGGCTCACAGCCATCAGGGCACATTACATGTCTCAGGACTTACGGCGTCGGGGGGGGGGGGGGGGGGGG
>DASVVH010000128.1:0-14316 GCA_036386615.1 Ardenticatenaceae bacterium | reverse complement strand
GGTCGAAGTGGACCTGACTCCAGAGAACACCAGGGCATCCATTACACCTCTCGTACACCCGGTTTCTATTGACGCGGGGGGTGAAGCACTGGAGCGGCTGGCCCGCGTGGCGACAGCCGCTTTGAACGTGCCTGTCGCCCTCGTCTGGCTTCAACCCGTTAAAGGTCAACTCGCCAGCTTTCCCGCTGAGTGGGCGCAGGAGCACGAGGCGAACCTGCTGGGGTGGTACTGCAAGCAGGTTACAGACTCCGGCCAACCCCTCATGGTATGTGACAGACGGGAATACGACCCCGCCGCCTTCCGCGCTGCTCCGTTGCAGGGCGGTTTCGAGGCGTTCGCCGGGGTGCCCCTGTTGAGCGCGGGCGGCGAGGTTGTTGGCTGCTTTGCGGTGCTGGACGTTGCCCCCCGCCAATGGACGCCGCAGCAAATCGGCCTCCTGCGCGACCTCGCCATCTCGGTTGTGAGCGAGATGGAGTTGGCACGGGCCACACGCACACCTGCTCCTGTCAACGGCCACGTCGCGGCGCAGCGGCAGGCGCGGGAGTTTGAGCTTCTGAACCAGACGCGCATGGCGGTGGCGCGGGAACTGGACCTGACGGTGGTGATTCGCAGGGTGGTGGAGGCCATCGTGGAAAGCTTCGGCTACCGCGAGGTGAGCCTCTACCTCGTGCGCGACGAGGTGCTGGTGCTCCAACACGCGGTGGGGCAGGCGCAGATTTTCGCGGAGCTTCCGGTGACGATGGGGGTGATGGGCCAGGTCGCGCGGACAGGAAAGCCCGTGCTTGTAGAAGATGTGCGCGCAAACCCGCTTTACCTTGGAACAGTGGAGGAAATCACCTCGAAAATATGCGTGCCCCTGCTGGACCAGGGCGCGACGGTGGGCGTGCTCAACGTGGAGACAACCAACGGCGTGACGCTCTCCGAGGCGGACCTGCGGCTCGTGGTGGCGCTCGGCGAGCACGTCGGCATCGCTATCGAGCGGGCGCGGCTCTACACGGAGGCGCGCGAGCAGGAGGCGCAGTACCGCTCCCTCATCGGCAACATCAGAGAGGTCATCTTCCAGATTGATAGTTCCGGCAGGTGGACCTTCCTGAACCCGGCGTGGGAAGTGATGACGGGCTTCACACCGGAGGAGAGCTACGGTGTTGGCTGTTTCGATTTCATTCACCCGGATGACCAGAAGGAACTGCTGCTGGCCTATCAAGCGCTCCAGCGCGGCACGACGGACGCGGCTCACTTCGAGGCGCGACTTACCCGTAAGGACGGCGGGACGCAGTGGGTTGAAGCCTACGTCAGCCTCACCCACGACGCGGAGGGGACGTTCACAGGGGCGGCGGGCGTGCTCAACGACATTGGCAAGCGCCGCGCGGCGGAGGAGGCGCTGCAACGCCGCCTGCGCGAGACATTGCTGCTCAACCGCGTTATCGCGGCGGCGGCCTCCGCGCTGGACCCCGACGCCATCATGGCGATTATCTGCGAGGAGTTGGCGCTGGCCTTCGGGCTGCCGCAGGCGGCGTTCGGGCTGCTGGATACTGACCGGGCGAAGCTGACTATCGTCGCGGAATACGTGAGCCAGGGGCGGCCCTCGGCACTGGGCGTCGAGATTCCCGTGACGGGGAACAAAATCACGGAACACGTCATCCAGAACCGCACCTCGTTCATGGTGGTCGAGTCGCAGACGGACGAGCGGCAGGCAGCCATCCACGACATGCAGCGCCAGCGCGGCACGGCCTCCCTGCTCATCGTGCCTGTGATGATTAAGGGCGAGGTCATCGGCACGCTGGGTCTCGACTCACCGGAGCGGCGCGAGTTCACGCCGGAGGAGGTCGAACTGGCGCAGAACGTGGCGAACGCGGCGAGTCAGGTGATGGAGAAGGCGCAACTCTACACGGCCATCCAGAAGGAGTTGACCGAGCGAAAGCGCGCCGAGGAGGCATTGCGCCAGCAGAACGAGGTGTTCGCGGCGCTCCATGAGACCTCTCTGGGGCTGATGAACCGGCTAGAAACGGGGGAGTTGCTGGAGGCCATCGCCGCGCGCGCGGTGCAACTGACGGATGCCGCGAATGGCTACATCTACCTCGTCGAAGGCGAGGATGAGATGGAGGTCAAGGTCGGCCTCGGCACGATAAGCAGCTACATCGGCTACCGACTCAAAAGAGGGCAGGGGCTGAGTGGCGCGGTGTGGGAGTCGGGCAAGGGACTGCTCGTCAACGATTATCAAAGCTGGGCCGGACGCTCCTCCGGTTTCGACGGCCACCGCTTCTACGCGGCGGTGGCCGTGCCTCTCTTTTCCGAGGGGGAGGTCGTCGGCACGCTGGGCTTGAGCCACGAGAACCCTGAGCGGCAATTCAGCCCGGCGGAGTTCGACCTGCTGATGCAGTTCGCGCAGTTGGCCTCCATCGCGCTGGACAACGCCCGCCTCTACTCCTCGGTGCAGCAGGAGTTGAGCGAGCGCAAGCGCGCCGAGGAGGCGCTGCGCGTCAGCGAGGAGCGGTATGCTCTGGCGGCGCTGGGCGCGAACGACGGGCTGTGGGACTGGAACCTCCAGGCGGGCGAGATTCATTTCTCGCCGCGCTGGAAGTCCATGCTCGGCTACGAGGAGTACGAGATTGCTGACGCGCCAGACGAGTGGTTCTCGCGGGTCCATCCCGAAGACCTGGGGCGGCTGCGCGCGGAATTGGAGGCGCACCTCCACGAGGAATCGCCGCAGTTCGACGCCGAGTACCGGATGCTTCACAAGAGCCGGAGCTATCGCTGGATGCAGAGCCGGGCGGTGGCCGTGCGCGACGCGGCGGGGATGCCGTACCGCCTGGCGGGATCGCAGACGGACGTGACGGGCCGCAAGCAGGCCGAGAAGCAGCTTCTGCACGACGCCTTCCACGACTCCCTGACGGGGCTGCCGAACCGCACGCTCCTGATGGACCGGCTGGGCCGCGCCATCGAGCGCGCCCGCCAGCGCGGGGATTACCGCTTCGGGGTGCTCTTCCTGGACCTGGACCGCTTCAAGGTGGTGAACGACAGCCTGGGACACATCGCGGGCGACCAGTTGCTCATCATGATTGCCCGCAAGCTGGAAGCGTGCGTGCGCCCGACGGATATGGTGGTACGGCTGGGCGGGGACGAGTTCACCATCCTGCTCGACGGCATCAATCAGGTCGAGGACGCGACGGCGATTGCCGACCGCATCCAGCAGGAGTTGTCAATGCCCTTCAGTGTGGCGGGGGAAGAGGTCTTCATGTCGGGGAGCATCGGCATCGTCCTCAGCGACACAGGCTACGAGCAGCCGGTAGACATCCTGCGGGACGCGGACATTGCGATGTACCATGCGAAGGGGCTGGGCAAGGCGCGCTACATGGTCTTTGACGTGGCGATGCACGCGCGGGCGGTGGAACTGCTCCAGTTGGAAACGGCGCTGCGGCGGGCAGTGGAGCGGGAGGAGTTCCGGCTGCACTATCAGCCAATCGTCTCGCTGCACACCGGGAAGATTGTTGGCTTTGAGGCGCTGTTGCGCTGGCATCACCCCGAACGCGGGGAGGTTCCGCCCTCGCTCTTCGTGCCCGTGCTGGAGGAGACGGGGCTGATTAGTGCCGCAGGGCGCTGGGTGCTGCGCGAGGCGTGCCAGCAGATACGCGCGTGGCAGTTGCAGTTCCCTAACAGCGCTCCGTTGTCCATGAATGTTAACGTGTCGAGCAAGCAGTTGGGCCAGCCCGGCTTGGTGGAATATGTCGCCGGAGTGTTGCAGGAGACGGGGCTGGACCCGCGCACTCTCAAGCTGGAGATTACCGAGAGTGTGATGATGGAGAACACGGAGTCCGCCATCGCCATGCTCAACGAGTTGAAGGCGATGGGCGTCCACATCAACATGGACGACTTCGGGTCGGGGTACTCGTCGCTGGCCTACCTGCACCGCTTCCCCATCGATACGCTCAAGATTGACCGCGCCTTCGTGAGCAAGCTGGGCATTGACAAAGAGAACGGCGAGATTGTGCAGACGATTGTCACGCTCGCCCGCAGCCTTCAGATTGACATGGTGGCGGAGGGCATCGAGACTCGCGAGCAGCTTTCCCTTCTCCGTGCTCTGGGCTGCGAGTATGGGCAGGGCTATCTCTTCGCCAAGCCGCTGACGATGGAGAAGGCGGAGGCACTGCTCGCTGAAGAGCCGTGCTGGTAGCGCAAGAGGCTCGCGCACCTTATAGAGGAATGCTTTAGAGGTTGGACAATCAATAGACGAAAGACGAAAGACGAAGGACGAAAGCAACGGCATGCGGCCCGCGTGCTGTGCCCCTCGGTTTGTCCAGCCTTTAACTGATTCCTGTATCAGGCAGCAATCGTTTTCCTACTGGCACCATCGGCAAGGAGCACGTTATGACAACTAAGGCTTACAAAAGCTTACATAGAAGGGCGATGATGTAAGCCGTAGTTGACATAAGGTCTTTAGGTGTCGACCCGTGCCGTGCTAGCTGTCACTATCCATACCCGCTACTACCTCTAACCGGATTAGTCCGCATTATAATGAAGCATGGCGTAAATATATGCCTGTGGCCCCTCCTTCAAGACTCGAAGGAGGGGTTTTGCTTTGCAGGCCGGATGTGGTCGTTCTGCACAGTGGAAGATAGTGGCGGGAAGTTGCCAGTTATGCTGGTAGGAGATAAGTACTATGGGGTGGTTCGGGAAGCGCACTTGCTACTTCTATTGTTATGTGAACATTCACGAAAGGTGATATTTACTAACAATAGAACACGCCCTTCTAAACTATGTTCTACTATTCTCCTTTCTGCCCTTCTTGTAGCTTCCATGTTCGTATATTTAATTTCTGTAATGTTAAAATTGCCATGTATGGGTCAATTTGGACTTGTAAACGTGAAGGGCGTAGTGTATGATAACGACATTGGTGGGGCAAAGTGGGGGAAAGTGGGGGAAAATCCCATATAATCCCTACTCTCGCCCACCAAAGCAGGAAAAGATGTAGTATACGCGTTCTAATCTGGTGCGATTTATGTTCGTAGGCGAGTACAGGCACACCATAGATGATAAAGCCCGCCTGACGATTCCGTCAAAATTTCGCGCCGAGTTCGAGGCAGGGCTTTACATCACCTGTGGGCTGGACCAGTGTCTGTGGGTCTTTACCCGCGAGGGGTGGGACCGGTTCAGCGAGAAGCTCGCCAGCCTGCCCAGTGGTCTCGCCAACACGCGAACCATTACTCGCTTCTTCTTCTCCCAGGCCAGCAACGAGATTCCCGACCGCCAGGGGCGCATTGTGGTCCCGGAGAACCTGAAACACTTCGCCAACCTGGAGGATGGGGCGACCATCATCGGCGCGAACGACAAGGTGGAAATCTGGCTGCCGGAGCGATGGGAATCGTTCAAGGCGGAACAGCAGGCCAACCTTGCCGCGATTGCCGAAGAGTTGAGCAGCTTTGGCATCTAGGATGCCCGAACCGCCGCCAATTCCGGGCGCGGCGTATGGGCACCAGCCAGTTCTCTACCAGGAAGTGCTGGCGGCGCTCGACCCGCAACCGGGAGGGTGCTACCTGGACGGGACGTTGGGGATGGGGGGGCACGCCTGGGGCATCCTCCACGCTTCGTCACCGGATGGGCAACTGCTCGGCCTGGACCAGGACCCCGCCGCCATCGCACTCGCCTCCCAGCGTCTCGCCCCGTTCGAGGGGCGATGGAAGATCGTCCGCACGAACTTTGACAAGATGAAGGCAGTTGCCGAGGCCGAAGGGTTCGCGCCACTGGACGGAATCGTCCTTGACCTGGGTTTCTCGTCGTTGCAGATGGACGACGAGCAACGGGGACTCTCGTTCCGGGCGGACGCGCCGCTGGACATGCGGCTGGACCCGGACGCGCCGCAGACGGCTGCCGACCTCATCAATACGCTGGACGCGGAAGAACTCGCCAACCTGATTTACGAGTATGGCGAGGAGCCGCAGAGCCGACGCATCGCGCGGGCCATCGTGCAGGACCGCCCCTTCTCTTCCGCGAGGGAATTGGGGGAGATGCTCGCCCGCGTGGTCAAGGGCCAGGGCAGGGATCGGATTCATCCAGCCACGCGCACCTTTCAGGCGCTCCGCATCGCGGTGAACGACGAGTTGGGGGTGCTGCGGCGGGTGCTGCCGGACGCGCTTTCGCTGCTGGGGCCGGGGGGTCGGCTCGCGGTCATCTCCTTCCATTCTTTGGAAGACCGCATCGTGAAGCAGTTCTTCCGCGACGAGGCGACGGACTGCCTCTGCCCACCGCAACTTTTATTCTGCGAGTGCGGCCACAGGGCCACACTGGACCGCCGAAGCGCTACACGCAAGCCGATTGTGCCGAGCGCTGAAGAGGTAGACCGAAATCCCCGCGCCCGTAGCGCCAAATTGCGGGTGGCGGAACGTCTGGCCGAAGAGAACGACGATGAACCACGCGATGACGAGGGGTAAGCGATGGCAAGCCGATTGTTAAGCGACACGCTGATTACGTTCCGCAACACACGCCAGATGCCTGTGGTATCTGAGATGTCGCGCGCGGTGGCGTGGCGGGTGATGGCAATCGTCACGCTGCTTGGCATTCTCCTGTTCCTCTATCTGGCAGAGGTGAGCCAAGTGACGACCACCGCCTTCGACATCGAGCTGATGCAGGTGGACTACGGGCACTGGCAGGAGCGGAACCAGAAGTTAGAGGAGGAAATCTCCCGATTGGAAAGCCCGCAGCACGTTCTACAGTACGCGCAGGCGCACGGCATGGCACCGCGCACCGACGCTCAATATCTCACCGTGCAGCCGGGGCCATAAGGGATGAGCACGACCCGAAAGCCCTCCTCAATGGGGTGGCGCGGCCTGCCACAGAACCGTCCGAGGCGCGTCCGCGAGGTGGACCGGAACCGGATGGCGGAGCTTGGGAAGCAGCGCACGATGCGGGCGACCATCGTCTTCGCGCTGCTGGTGGGCGTGGCGGTCTTCCTGGGCTACCGCCTCTTTTACTGGCAGGTGGTGATGCAGGACGAACTGCTGACGCGGGCGAACCGCCCCACCTTCGAGCGCCCGGTGGCGCAGCCGCGCGGGACGATTCGGGACCGGAACGGCTACATGCTGGCGACTGACGACATCGCCTACAAGTTCGGCATCTCGCCCAAGATTGCGAGTTACCCGGAGCGGCTGGCGGGGCAGGTGTCGGAGATTACGGGGCTGCCACAAGATGAGGTGTACAACATTCTGCTGCGGGATGACCCCTACCTCGTCATCTCGGAGACGCTGCCCTACACGATGGGGCAGCAACTGATTACGCTGGACGACAACGCCTTCGTCATCGAGCCAGTGTTGAGCCGGGCGTACCCGAACGGGCCGCTGGCGTCGCACCTGTTGGGCTTCGTGAACGGGGAGCGGCGCGGGCTGGCGGGCGTGGAGATGTACTACGACGACCTGCTGAAGGGGGAGCGCCCACTAACGGTGCCCGACGGCCCACCCGCCGAGGAGATTAAGCTGGGGCATCGCCCCTTCGCGCCGTCGCGCAACGGCGTGGACCTGATTCTGACGATTGACCGCGCGGTGCAGTTCATGGCGGAGCAGGAGTTGGGGCAGGCGATTACGGATTATCAGGCGGAGGGCGGCACCATCATCGTGATGGACCCGAAGACGGGCGACATCCTGGCGATGGCGAGCACGCCCTCCTACGACCCGAATCTATACGGCGACTACCTGGACCGCCCGGAAATCTTCCAGGACCCGGCGGTGTCGCAGCAGTACGAGCCGGGTTCGGTCTTCAAGATTGTCACGGTGGCGGCGGCGCTCGACGCGGGGCTGGTGACACCGGAGACGACGTGGACGGACCCCGGTGTCTTCGAGGTCGGGGGCCGACTCATCACGAACTGGGACGGTGGAGCCTACGGCACGCGCACGGTGACGGAGATTCTGGGCCTCTCGCTCAACACGGGGACGGCGTACCTGAACACGCTCGTGGGGGCAGAGCGCTTCTATCATTATGTGGCGGCGTTCGGCTTCGGCCAGCCGACGGGGATGGACGTGGGCAGCGAGGCAAGCGGGCAGGTGAAGAACCCCGGCGACGGCCTGTGGCACCCCAGCGATCTGGGGACCAATGCGTTTGGGCAGGGCATCGCGGTGACGCCCATCCAGATGGTCTCCTCCATCGCAAGCCTGCTGAACGATGGGCAGTTGATGCAGCCGCGCCTCGTGCGGGCGATTGTGAATCACGGCCACCTGCAAGAGTTGCCGGTGGTGGCGCGGGGGCAGTCGGTCTCGCCGGAGACGGCGCGCACGATGCAGCAGATGCTGGCGAACGCGGTGGAAATCGAGACGCAGATGGCGATGCCGGAGGGCTGGCGCATTGGCGGCAAGACGGGGACGGCGCAGGTGCCGATTCCCGGCGGCTACCACGCGACGGATACGATTGCGAGCTTCATCGGCTTCGCGCCCGCCGACGACCCGGCCTTCATCGTTCTGGTGAAACTCATCAAGCCGAAGGGGGAGGCGCAGTGGGGGTCGCAGAGCGCCGCGCCGACGTTCAAGCGGCTGGCGACGCGGCTGTTGAACTACTACAACATCGCGCCGGACCAGTTCCGTCTGGCGGCACAGCAGCCCGCCGCGCCACCATCGGCACCCGCCGGGCCAGTGGAGGCGGCACCGCCGCCGGAGCCAACTCCGGTTGTTGCGCCGTAGCCTCCCTGGGTTCAAACCCCAGGCAAAAGGCGAACGGGCGGGCACAAGACCCGCCCCTACGAGGATAATTCACGCGGGACAAGCAGGTGGTTCCGCATTTCGATTTTTCAGGTTCCGCATTCGATGGCGACGCTAGCGCAGGTGTACACGGGGTTGACGGGCCTTCCGGCTCCGGCAGGGGGGGAGGCGACGGTCACGCCCTGGGTGATGAACAGCCAGTTGGTGACGGCTGGTGGCGGCTTCGTGGCGCGGCCCGGCCAGAGCGCGGGGTCGCCCGACGGGCACAGCTTCATCGGGGACGCGCTGCAACGCGGGGCGGGTGTCGTGGTTGCGGAGCGGAGCCGCACGGACCTTAACAACTTACAGGCGCAGGTGATTGACCTCGACGCGCCGGAGGTGGAGCGGCTTCAAGCGCCCGTGCTCTTTCTGACGGATGACAGCCTGCTGGCGATGCAGAAGCTGGCGACGTGGTGGCGGGACCAGGCGAACCCGAACCTGAAGGTCATCGGCATCACCGGGTCGGTGGGCAAGACGACGGTGAAGGAGTTGACGGCGGCGGTGTTGAGCAACCGCTTCCGCACCTGGAAGAGCCGGGGCAACTACAACAGCGACATCGGCCTGCCACTCACACTGCTGGATATGCCGCCGGACGTGGAACGCGCAGTCGTGGAGCTTGGGATGACACGGCGGGGCGAAATCGAGGAGTTGTGCGCCATCGTTCGCCCGGACGTGGGCATCGTCACGAACGTTGGCCCGGCGCACATGGAGCGGCTAGGGTCGTTCGAGGCGATTGCGAGCGCAAAGGCCGAACTGGTGGAGAATCTTCCCGACAATGGCGTCGCCATTTTGAACGGGGACGATGGGCGGGTGCGTGCTATGGCCGAGAAGACGGGGGCGACGGTGTGGACCTACGGGCTGCAACCGGAGTTCACGCTGTGGGCTGACGAGATTCAGAGTCACGGGTTGGATGGCATCGCGTTCCACTTCCACTGGGGCACAGAGAGCGTGGCAGCACGATTGCCACTGCTAGGCCGCCATAGTGTTCACGCGGCGCTGGCGGCGGCGAGCGTAGGGTTGAGCCAGGGGCAGAGTTGGGCGGAGGTTATCGGTGGGCTGAAAGACATCGGCAGGCTGGAGGTGCTCCGCATCGTCGTAGCAGAGGGCATCAATGGTTCAACGCTGATTGACGACTCGTACAACGCCAGCCCGGACAGTGTGCTGGCCGCACTGAACCTGCTGAACGACCTGGGAGGACGCAGGATTGCCGTGCTGGGGGACATGCTGGAGTTGGGGAGCTACACCGAGAAGGGCCACGAGTTGATTGCGCGCCGCGCGGCCAGCGTTGCCAGCCTCTTCGTCGCCATCGGGGAGATGGCGGAGTGGATGGCAGCAGAGGCGCAGGACGCGGGCCTCCCCGCCGAGGCTATCTTTGCCACGCGGGAGCGAGGCGAGGCGGTGACATGGTTGAAGGAGCGGCTTCAGCCGGAGGATATGGTGCTTGTGAAGGCATCGCGCGGGCTACGGCTTGACGAGTTGGTGACGCAGTTGAGCGTGGTGGGAGGCGACGTTTGACTCTCTTCCGGCTGGACACGGCGCTGGCGCTGGCGCTGGGGTTCATCTCCTTTCTCTTCGCCGTCATCTGGGGGACGCCGCTCATCAACTACCTGCGGAGCAGGCAGATTGGCGAGTCCATCCGACTGGACGGGCCGCAGACGCACCTTTCAAAAGTAGGGACTCCGACGATGGGCGGCATCATGATTCTGGTGCCAACAGCCATCTTCTGCACGCTCTTCATCCTGCCGCGCTATTTCTCCCTGGCGCTGCCGCTGGCGATGCTGATTTTCGCGGGCGCGCTTGGGATGCTTGACGACCTGACCAAGCTGCGGCAGAAGCGGGAGGGCAAGCCGAAAGAGGGAGTGACGCCCCGATACAAGTTGCTCTGGCAGTTCGCTATGGCGATTGGGGCGGCGTTCATTCTGTATTTCCCACTCGACCTGGGGAAGGTGGCAATACCGTTGATGCCGGAGTTGATTCAGTTGCCCGTGTGGTTGTACATACCGGTAGCGGTGCTGCTGATTGTCTACTTCTCGAACGCGACCAACCTGACGGACGGTCTGGATGGGCTGGCGGGCGGCACAGCGGCGATTGCTTTTGCCAGCTTTGGAGTGATTTCGCTCCGCCAAGGGAATTATCATCTGGCAACGTTCTGCTTCTGTATGGCGGGGGGCATCCTGGCCTTTCTGTGGTTCAACGCCTATCCGGCGCAATTGTTCATGGGAGATACGGGGTCATTGGCAATCGGGGCAACGTTGAGTACGGTGGCGCTGATGACGCTGCAATGGCCGCTCCTGCCGATAGTCGGGGTCATCTTCGTGGCGGTGGCCGCAAGCTCACTAATCCAGACAAGCTACTTCAAGTGGACGAGGCGGCGGACAGGCACGGGCAAGCGGCTCTTCAAGATAGCTCCACTGCATCACCACTTTGAACTGCTGGGGTGGAGCGAGGTGCAGATTGTTCAACGGTTCTGGATTGTCTCGATGCTGTCGGGGATGATTGGCATAGCGCTGGCGCTGCTATGAAATTAAAAATTCAAAATGCAGAATTAAAAATGAAGGACAAGGACACAGATGGACAATGCGAATAGCGAGGCAAGAGTCGTCCAATTTTGCACTTTTAATTTTGAATTTTGCATTCCCATGAAGAGGACGTAGAGGCAGGGTGAAGGGAGACGTGGGATGAACAACATATCATTCATAGACCATCGCGTCACGATTATCGGGATGGCGCGGGAGGGCACGGCACTAGCGCGGTTCTTCGCCAAGGAAGGCGCGCGCGTCACGGTGAGCGACATGAAGGGGGTCGCGGATTTGGCCGATGAAATCGGCCAGTTGGCGGGGCTGCCCATTCAGTGCGTGCTGCGCGCCCACCCGGACGACATCCTTGAGGCGGACGTGATGTACGTCAGCCCCGGCGTGCCGCGTGGAATTCCCATCCTGCAAAAGGCGAGAGGACGAGGACTACGGCTCTCTAGCGAGACGGAACTGCTCTTCGACCTGTGCGCGGCTCCCATCATCGGCATCACGGGGTCGAGTGGGAAGACGACGACGACCACGCTCATCGGCGAGATGATGAAGATTGACCGCCGCCGCAAAATCTGGGTTGGCGGGAACATTGGCCGTCCCCTCATCGAGAACGTCGAGGAGATGAAGCCTAACGATTGGGTGGTGCTGGAGCTTTCGAGCTTCCAGTTGGAGCACCTGCGCCGCAGCCCGCACGTCGCGGTCATCACCAACCTGCGCCCGAATCACCTGGACCGCCACGAGAGCTACGATGCTTACAAGTCGGCGAAGGCGAACATCCTGCGCTATCAGAGCGCGGACGACGTGGCGGTGCTGAACTGGGACGACGCGGAGGTGCGCGCCCTGGCCGACATCACGGAGGCCCGCGTGCGCTGGTTCAGCCGGAAAGAGAGGCTGGCCGAGGGTACCTTCGTGGACGAGGACGGCTGGATTGTGGTGAAGCACGGCGGCACGACAGAGCGGGTGATGCCCGCCGAGCAGTTAAATCTGAAAGGCAGCCACAACCTTGAAAACGCGCTCGCCGCTATCAGCGTCGTCACGGCGACGGGCCTGAAGGGGAGCAGCGCGGCGAAGGTCGCGCAGGAGTTCCAGGGCGTGCCGCACCGCCTGGAGCTGGTCTCGGAGCGAGACGGGGTGCGCTGGATTAATGATTCCATCGCCACCAGCCCTGACCGCACGCTGGCGGCGCTTCACGCCTTTGCGCCCACCGAGCCGGTCATCCTGCTGGCGGGCGGGCGTGACAAGCACCTGCCAATGGAGGAGATGGCGCGGGAAATCGTGCAGCGCGTGAAGCACCTTATTACCTTCGGGGAGATGGGGCCGCTGGTCGAGAAGGTAGTGCTGGAGACCCGCGCCCAGATGAACGGCAGCGGGCGTGACGTGCCCATCACGCGCTGCGAGACGCTGGATCAGGCGGTGGGGCGGGCGCGCGAGTTGGCCGAGCGGGGCGATGTGGTGCTCCTCAGCCCAGGTGGAACGTCGTTCGACGCTTTCAAGGACTATGAGGCGCGGGGGCGGCGGTTCCGCGAAGCGGTGATGGGGATTTGACGGAGCGACGACCGACGATGGACGACCAACGACCGCTAACGGATTACGGCATAACGCAACGGCGCAAAGACGCAAGGACGCAAAGGGATTTTAGAGAGAACAGCACAGTCCGGGGACGAAGAACATGGCAGATGTGATGGTAGAGGAACTGGTCATGCAGCCGCCGGAGCAGCGGCCAAAGCAACGGCGGCGACGCGCGGGGCTGAACGAGCCGCACGGCAGCGACTTGTGGCTGCTGGCGGTGGTTGCTGCGCTGACGACGCTGGGGCTGCTGGTGGTCTACAGCGCCACCTACGCGCTCTCCTACTTCAACTTCGCGGGCGTGACGAACTGGTACCTGAAGCGGCAGGTGATGTGGGCGCTCATCGGCGTGGTGGCACTGCTCGTCTTCTGGCGGATTGACTACCGACGCTGGCAGCGTTGGAGCACGCCGTTGATGGGGTTATCCGTGTTGGTGCTGGCAGCCATGTTCGTCATCGGCCAGGCGCGCTTCGGCGCGTCACGCTGGCTGCTGGAAGGCGGCTCCATTCAGCCTTCCGAGGCGGTCAAGCTCATCACGATTATCTATGTGGCGCACTGGGCCTCGTCCAAAGAGGACCGCATCCGCTCGGTGGAAGTCGGATTGGTGCCTTTCGGCATCATGATCGGGCTGGTCTGCGGGCTGATTTTGATGCAGCCCAGCTTCTCCGTCGCGCTGCTGGTGGGCGTCGTGGCGACGACGATGTTCTTCATCGCGGGGGCGGATTTCAAGCAACTAGCTATCGCGGGGACGGTGGCGCTGGGCATCGTCTACGTGTTGCTCACGGGCGCGTCGTACCGCTCGGAGCGGCTGGCAGCGTACCGCGACCCCTTCGGCACGGAGATGGACGCGGGCTACCAGACGGCGCAGGTGCTCTACTCGCTGGCGCGGGGCGGCGTGCTCGGCCAGGGGTTGGGCACCAGTAAGGGCAACGTGCCCGCGCTCCCGGCAGGCCACACCGACGCGATTCTCGCCATCATCGGGCAGGAGATGGGGCTGGTGACGTGCCTGTTCGTCATCGGGCTTTTCCTCTTCCTGGGGTATCGCGGCTTCCGCATCGCCTCGAACGCGCCGGACGGCTTCGGGATGGTGCTGGCTAGCGGCCTGACCTGCTGGTTTCTGTACCAGGCACTCTTCAACGTCGCCATTGTGACGAACACCGTGCCGCCGACGGGTATTCCACTGCCTTTCATCGCCTTCGGAGGTAGCGGCCTCGTCACGGCTTTGGCTGGCACGGGGCTACTCCTCAGCATCTCGCGCGCCGCGCCGCCGAAACGGAATGCGGAACTCGGAATGCGGAGTGCGGAATGAACGGATTACGGCACAACGCACCAACAGTAGGCGCTTTAGGCGAAGGCGCAAAGACGCAGAGGCGCAAGGGGATTTTATCAAGAGCACAACGGCTCCTCTGTGGCCGTTCTTTGTGTCCTTTGTGCCTCTGTGGTGAAAATCCGTAATCCGTTAGCGGTCGTTGGTCGTTGGTCGTCGGTCGTCAAAAGTTAAGGGAAGGCTT
>DASVVH010000127.1:0-7323 GCA_036386615.1 Ardenticatenaceae bacterium | reverse complement strand
CAACGAGGCGGCGTACGCGATGATGGAGGGGGTCGCCACGCCCGAAGATATAGACCTCGCCATGCGGTTGGGCACGAACTGGCCGCGCGGGCCGCTTGCCTGGGCCGACCTCATCGGCCTCGATCAGGTCGTCGCCATCCTTGAGGCGTTGGGCGACGAGTTCGGCTCGGACCAGTATCGTCCCGCGCCCCTGCTGCGGCAGCTTGCGCGTGCGGGGCGACGATTCTATTCGACGACCGGTGACGAACGACCGACGACCGCCAGCGGCTGACGACACGGCATTCGCTGCGCCCAGGATGACTGAAGTTAAGGTAGATGAGCAACTCCTCGCCGCTTAATCCTCAAGCCTCCGCGCTTTATGCCACGCTGCTGGCTGACCCGTTTACCCGCTTCCTCGGCGCGACGTTGGAGGAGGTGGAGCCGGGCTACGCCCGCATGAGCCTCGTGGTGCGCCCGGAACTGGCGGGGCCGCAGGGTGTGACGCACGCCTATAACCGGGTTCATCTCGCGCTGACTGTGAATATCACCTTTCATAGCGCCACGCGGCCCGGCGACACGCTCACTGCCGAGGTGCAGGAGCAGCGCGCCGGAGGCCGCACCGCCGCCTACGTCATCACCGTCACGGACCAGCAGGGCACCCTCGTCGCCACCTCTCAGGCTGTCGTATACCGCACGCAACAGGTATTAGTGAGAGAAGGCGAGGAGTGAGTTGTAACTGACACAGGGGGAGTTAATGGCGCGTAAGATAATTGTTATGCCGCAGAATGGAGAAAGGTCGCTCCTGACCGAAGTTCTTGCTGACAATGAGGCGCAGCTTCAGGAGTTGATGAAAGATAATCCTGAATTACTGCCAATTGACGATTTCGAGATGGCAGGCCCTTTGATGATTGTGGGGCGCGAAACGACTCTCCCTTCGGGCGCGGTTGACCTGATAGGGGTGGCGAGGAGTGGTGAAATACTATTGGTCGAGTTCAAAACGGGACCGCAGAACTCCGACTTTCGCCACGTACTGGCGCAACTCCTGGATTATGGCGCGGATTTGTGGCGAATGTCCTACGATGAGTTTGAGAGCACAGTGGCAAGCCGCTACTTTTCCGGGGAGCGGTGTCAGGATAGCCGCGTGAAAGGCAAGAGGTTGCTATCCGAGGCAGCACAGGCCGTTTGGAGTGATTTTGCAGCCGAGGAGGCGGAAGGACTACGGGAACGGCTCTCGCGCCAGTTAGAGGCTGGGGCATTTCATTACGTGGTCGTCGCTCAGAGCTTCAGGCACACTATGGAGCGCACGGTTGAGTATATGAATGCTGTCATGCCAGCCGCACGCTTCTATGTGGTGGAACTTGTGAGGTTCGATGCGGATGGCTTCTCTGCCTTTGAATCGAGAACAATTCTGAAACCGTCGGTGACCAATGGGGGAAGGCCCCCCATTGTTGGACCAGATCATCTTGAGGGCATTGAAGATGTCGCCTATCGAGTAGCCCTCCAGGAGTTGCTTGACCTGTGTCGTGGGCTTGGTCTGCGCTTTGAATGGGGTCCCAGTGGAACGTCTATCCGGTTGAGAACGCCGGATCGCCCGGAGCCACTAACTATTGCATGGCTGTTTCCCAACCGCCGGGGGTGGATGGGGCTACAGAATCTCAATCTAGGGTTCGACGAAAGTAGTGCAAAACATACGCCTACGGTTCGCCCGGTTCTGGAGCGATATGTAGATAAGGTTCGGGTGCTTCCTGGAGTCGAGCCTGTAAAACCGTCGTGGCTTCAAGCATATCATTTGAAGCCAGATGTTACAGTTCGCAACCAGCATCAAATTGCCGAAATCCTGGCTGAACTCGTCCAGCAGGTCAATGAGGCACCATAGATGTCGCGGTTACTTAGAGACTTCCTTGAGGTCTCCAGCCGCATTGATGGGGTTCGACACTGCGTGGAGCGCGAGTAGTGCCGCCAGCCCCACCGCTATCCAGAAGCCATCCGAGATGGGCCTTTCCCACAAGGGCACGCTGAGAACCCCGGCCAGCAGCGCGCCGCTCGCCAGGGTCACCGCGTTCCATCCCCTCTCCCGTACCCGCGCCGCCAAATCTCGAACAACCAGGAACAAGGGAATGGTCAAAGGCGGATAGTCATACTGGAGCGCGTAGGGCGCGACCCAGAAGGCGACCACCACCGCCACACTCGCAACAGTTAATGGTGATGCCCCTTGCCGCAGCACAGCCAGCAGCGCGGCCAACCCCACGACGATGCTCAAGCCATAGAGTGCCGCCGCCACAGGCCCATTCACCCCGAACGAGGCCAGCCAGGCGCGGAAAGTAGTGGTGATGCGAACCGACCCCGCGCTATCAGTCTCGCCCACGTCCTGAGTCAGCCCCTGCGTGAACCCCGGCTCCGCGAGGTGCCGGATATAGGTGGGCACGAGGGGCGCGGAGACGATGGCGAGTACCACGAGCGCCAGGGCGAAGCCCAGCACCGCCCGCCATCGCCGCTCGCGCGCGAACCACAGCAGCAGTGCCGCCACGATGAGGGCACTGATACTCGGCTTGGTCAGCATCAGCGCCAGCATCGCGCCGCTGAGTGCCCAACGCTCGGTACGAATCGCCCACAGGGAGACGGCCAGCAGCAGGAAGAGCATCACCCCTAGCTGCTCGAAGCGCCACGTCGTCCAGGCGAAGAGGTAGGTGGCGGCCAGATAGAGGAGCCAACGACTCCACGATGGCGGGGGCCATTGCATCGCTCTCGTCAGGAAAAATAACCCCGCGACCCACGCCGCCACGTTGCACGCGAGCCACGCGACGCGCGCCGTGAAGTAGGGCAGCCGGGCGAAGAGGGTCATCACCACCGCGTACCAGGGGGGATAATAAAAGGGGAAGTTGCCGACCGTTCCCGTCGTCTCCTGCAGGACTTCGGCAATCTGGTAGAACTCGTAGGGGTCGCCGCCCGCCAGAAAAACGCGGCCCGCCGCATAGTACCCGCGAAAATCGTGGCCCTCCGGCCCGAAAAAGAAGAGGGCGCTCGCCGCCATCATGAGCGTGGCGAGCAGCCACGTCACCAGCGCCGCGAAGTTAGCCCGCTCCCTCCACCTCACACTCTTCTCCAGAATCACACTTGCTCCGGCTGCCGCTGATGAAAGTTAACAAAATAATCAGGGAAAGGCGGTTGCAGTGCGCTTTAGCGTACTTGAGCTTTCAGCCTGGGGTTTCAACCCCAGGCGCACGCCGCGCTAGCAGGTGATTACCTGATTAAATTGTAAATCTTCATTAGCGGCAGGGCTGTGTCACAGGCACAAGGCTTGTAACGCATCTAACATCTACATAGAAACTACTTGTCACTATACTGGCCGCTTTTCGCTCGCCAGTACTGGCCGTTACTGGCCTCTCTCCCGTGCGGCCCCTTTCTTGCCCCCTCTCCTCCTGCGCCTATCCGACTTTGACACAGCCCTGATTGTAGCGGCAGGCGGAGCAGGGGAAAATTGCACTTTCGGGTATAATATGGGCAATCTTCCAAACCAGTATTCGAGTTAGACTTGCTAGAAAGGGCGGCGCTCATGGGATTACGAGACGCCTACATCATAGACGCGGTACGGACGCCTATCGGGCGGCTGGGGGGCGCGCTGTCGAAGGTGCGCCCGGACGACCTCGCGGCGCTGGTCATCAGGGCGCTGGTGGAGCGAACGGGGGTTGACCCGGCCTCCGTCGAGGATGTGATGGTCGGCTGCGCGAATCAGGCGGGCGAGGACAACCGTAACGTGGGGCGTATGGCGGCGCTGCTGGCCGGGCTGCCGCAGGAGGTGGGGGGCACGACGATTAATCGGCTCTGCGCCTCGTCGCTGGACGCGGTGCAGCAGGCGAGCCGCGCGATTCAGGTGGGCGATGGCGAGGTCATCATCGTGGGGGGTGTCGAGTCCATGAGCCGCGCGCCCTACTCGGTGCCCAAAGCGGAGCAGGGGTTCGGCTGGGGCAACGTGACGATGTGGGACACGACGCTCGGATGGCGTTACCCGAACCCACAGATGGAGGCGATGTTCCCGCTGGAGACGATGGGCGAGACCGCCGAGAACGTCTACGAGTGGCAGAGCGAGTGCTACCAGATTAGCCGCGAGGCGCAGGACCAGTTCGCCTACGAGTCGCAGCGGCGGGCGAAGGTGGCTATGGAGTCGGGCCGCTTCGCCGAGGAGATTGTTCCGGTGCCCATCCCGCAGCGCAAGGGCGACCCGGTGATGGTCGAGCGCGATGAGCATCCGCGCCCCGACACGACGCTGGAGGCGCTGGCGAAGCTGCGCCCCGCCTTCCGTGAGAATGGGACGGTGACGGCGGGCAACGCCAGTGGCCTGAACGACGGCGCTGCCGCCGTGCTCCTCATGAGTGGCCTGGAGGCGGCGCGGCAGGGGTTGCGCCCGAAGGCGCGCATCATGAGCCGGGCGGTGGCGGGGGTGGACCCGCGCGCGATGGGCCTCGGCCCGATACCCGCGACGCGCAAGGCGCTCCTGCGCGCGGGGCTGCACGCCGAAGACCTGGACCTTGTGGAGTTGAACGAGGCGTTCGCGGTGCAGGGTCTCGTCTGCATTCAGGAGTTGGGGCTGGACCCCGAAAAGGTGAACGTGAACGGCGGCTCGATTGCGCTGGGCCACCCCCTCGGCTGTTCGGGCGCGCGCATCGTGACGACGCTGGTCCACGAGTTGTGCCGCCGCCCGGAGGCCCGCTATGGTCTGGCTACGATGTGCGTGGGCGTTGGGCAGGGCGCTGCCGTCATCGTCGCCGCCGTGACCAACACGGAGTGGGAGTCGCTGCAACTGGAAGCTGTTGAGGAGGCGGAGCGGTGGGCCTAGACGCCTCACGGCGGACAGACGGGTGCTTCCCTGACACAGCCTTCCAGACAGAGCCGCAGCGTTGTGCTGCGCCTCTGTTGTTTTCTCCAGCGCGCGGCGTCTGCCGTCACCCACTTACCGCCCAGCTTCCACCTTCTCGAACTCCTCGTCCGACGGTTCGCTATCCATGAAGTCGGGAAGATCGTGCTCTTCGAGCACCTGCGTGCCGTCCCAGCCCTTCTCTATCCGGTCGGGGTGGTTGACGCCCTTGGGGGAGCCGGGCGTGGTGTCCATTATCAGGCGGGCGCTGCGGTCGTAAGTGAGATAG
The DNA here is from genome assembly GCA_036386615.1 of Ardenticatenaceae bacterium. Taxonomy (GTDB): domain Bacteria; phylum Chloroflexota; class Anaerolineae; order Ardenticatenales; family Ardenticatenaceae; genus DASVVH01. The sequence goes on along the minus strand of DASVVH010000127.1, from coordinate 2,203 downwards.
TTCCAGGCCCAGTTGACGAAGACGTTGAGGCGGTTGCGGAAGCCGACGAGATACATGATGTGCAGGAAGAGCCACATCAGCCAGGCGATGAAGCCCCTGAAGCGGAGGCCGCCGGGCAGTTCGGCGACGGCGGCGTTGCGCCCGATGGTCGCCATGATGCCGTAGTCGCGGTAGGTAAAGCGCTTCGTCGGCTGACCATTCAGGCGGCGGATAATCTGCCGCGCGGCGTGTTTGGCCCCCTGAATGGCTGGCTGCGCCAACTGCGGGTGCAGCCGTCCATCGGGGTAGCTGCTGGCGGCCACATCGCCGACGATGAAGACTTCAGGGTGGCCGGGGACGCTCAGGTCGGGGCCGACGACGATGCGCCTCCCGCGCGTCTGCTCCAGGCCGAGGGTGTCGCCCAGTGGGTTGGCGCGGACGCCCGCCGCCCAGATGAGGGTGTTGGTGGGAATCTCTTTGCCACTCTTGAGGTAGACGGTATCGGGCGTGGCACGCACGACGGCCTCGTTCAGCCACACCTCGACGCCCATCTTTTGCAGGGTGCGAAGGGCGTACTGGCGCGAGGACTCGTGGAAGGGGGCGAGGAGCCTGTCGGTTGCTTCGAGCAGGATGACCCGCGCCTTCGAGATGTCCAGTTCGGGAAAGTCCTTCCTGAGCACCTTCTGGAAGAGTTCGGCCAGCGACCCGGCCATCTCGACGCCCGTCGGGCCACCGCCCACGACGACGAAGGTGAGGAGGCTCTGGTCGAGCAGGGAGGGGTCGGCGTCGGCGCGCTCGAACTGGCGGATGACGTGGCTCCGCAGGTTGACCGCTTCGGGGATGCTCTTCAGGGGGAAAGAGTGCTCCTCCACGCCCTCGATGCCGAAGTAATTGGTGCTGGCCCCGACGGTGAGGATGAGGTAGTCGTAGGGAATCGGCTCGCCCTGCTCGACCAGCAGGTGCTTCGTATCCCAATCCGCGCCCGTGACGCGGGCGAGGCGGAAGTTGAAGTTCTCCTGGTTGTGGAAGATGCCGCGCGCGGAATAGGCTACCTCTTCCGGCTCCAGCGCCGCCGAGGCAATTTGATAGAGGAGCGGCTGGAAGGTGTGGTAGTTGTACTGGTCCACCAGCAGCACCTCGACGGGTGCTTTCCGCAGCGCCTTGGCCGCGCGCAGCCCACCGAAGCCCGCGCCGACGATGACGACTCTTGGTTTTTGGTTCATGGCACACTCTCGACTACGCTTTGTGCTATTTTTCACAAACTGATTATACTAGAGTGGGTGACAAAAGTCAACATGTTCGGGGAGTTCTGTCAGGACTGTATCAAAGCCGCAAGACTTGAGATATACCTAACAGCTATATAGCAGGTATCTGTCACTAAAACTGGCCTTTTCTCTTCGCCAGTACTGGCCGTTACTGGCCTATACTGGCCTCTGTGCCGTCCGGCCCCTTTCTCGCTCCCTCCCTTCTTCCCCTCTCCGACTTTGCCACAGCCCCGGCGAGTTAGGAGCAGGCCCGGTAGGACCATGCCGCCGACCAGACGGTGAATCATAAAGACGTTGTTCATCAGATGCCTCCTCGTTTAGCGGAGGGGGAGGAATGGGGAATGTGGAATGCGGAGTGCGGAATGAACGGCAAGGATCTGTTCCGGGAAGGCTACCTACTGAGTCGTCTTGAGCCAGATGCGGAGCGGGCCGACGCTGTCAAAGCCGAGGCTTTGCATCTCCGCGAGGTCGTTGTCCGATTCATAGTCGACGAGGGGCAGGCCGGGAAAGGCGTCCATGACGCTGGCGAGGCAGGCGGCGCGGAATTGGGTGGCGTCATGCTCCGGCAGGAAAATGTTCGATATGCCGACCACATCGCCCGTGCGGTTGGCGATGGCACCCGCTACTATTCTCTGTTGCTCGTAGGCGGCGATGAAGGCCACATTGGCGTCTTCAAGGAGAGACGGGAGAAAGATGCGGGGTTGTGGGGCCTCTCCCGTGTCAGGTTCGCCGTTCCAGGCGGCTTCCCATGCGGCGAGGTCGGTAGCCTCGCCTATTCTGGTCCAGCGAACTCCGGTGAGGTTGACTTGCGGCGCGGGCAGCGAGGCCGCGCGGTATATCCACTCGGCGCTGGGCAGAACCCAGAAGCCGAGCGGGGTCAGGTCTAGCGCGTGGAAGCTGTCCTTGACGCCCCATTCGCCGGGGATGTCTGCTTTGATGAGGTCGCGGATATGGTTCAA
>DASVVH010000126.1:0-10963 GCA_036386615.1 Ardenticatenaceae bacterium | reverse complement strand
GTCCGAACTGGAAGTGGCGCGGGTGTAGCGCTCTCTTCGTCGGGCATCTCTCCTTCGACGACCTCCGGCTCAACGGGAAGGACGCGCTGCTGGACGCGTGCCGGAACGAAGCGCCGCAGGAACGTGTCGTCGAAGAGGGGGATGCAGAGGACGATGGTGAGCAGGTTGAAAAAGGTGTAGTTGCCCGTGAGCAGGATGAGCAGTTGCAGCAGGATGGTGATGCCGCCCGCGACGAAGCGCAGGCGGCGAGGCGCGAAATAGAAGAAGGGGATGACGAGTTCGGCGGCGAAGGTGAAGAGGGTTTCCGCTTTATGAAATCCTAGCGGGAGCTTGTGGATGTACCAGGCGATGGGCGGGGGCAGGGGTTGGGTCTGGTAGTGGAAGCTCATGGCCGTGAGGTTGCGCCAGGTGGGGTCGCCGCTCGCCAACTTCACGACGCCGGAGAGGAACATGAGCCGGAAGAGGAGCCACCATTGCAGGAAGAGGACGATGCGCGAGGGCGGCGATTGCTCGGAGGGACGACGCCAGAAGGCCCAGGGGGCGAAGAAGATTGCCAGGAAGCCAGCCTCCAACAGGAGGGCGTCCCACTGGAAGCCCATGAAGCCCTGCCCCGCCGAGACGAGCGAGAGATAGAAGAGCCAGAGCAGGGCGAGGACGGGGGCGGTGAGGAGGTCAAGGATGAGGAGCAGGGCGAGGAACGCGCCACCCCAGGCGAGGAAGAGGAGAAAGCCGTCGCTGGCGTTGAGCCACGCGAGGGTGGGTAGGAGCCAGTACCGCTCGGTGCCAGTGTTGGCGCGAACATAATCAAGGAATTGGGCGGCGGGCAGGATGCCATCCCTGCCGATGAGGCCGGGCACCTGCACGGCGAAGGAAGCGAAGGCGATGAGGTAGATGATGCCCAGCCCGCGCAGGAAGAGCCAGCGCGCCAGTCTGTAGTGAGGAGCCTGTAACCTTGCCATGAGCCTCGCCCCGTGCGGTGCAGCATTGGGTCTAAGTGGGTGTTAGGCGGTTGAGCCGCTGAGGACGACCGACGACCGACGACCGACGACCGACGACCGCTTACAACTTCACGGCAAATGATGGGCGCGCAAGAAGCGAGTGTTCCCAGGAACGGCCCACGATTGCGTGACGCGTACTGCTTCCTGGTGCTTGTTGAGCAGGAAGGGTGCCGTTCGGGGAGGTGGGACGGGGCGGACGTTACAGGAGGGGGCACGGGTGCCGAGGTTGCATTATGTGAAGCAAAGCCAACAAATGCCAACATTGAAGGGCGATAGATGTTGGCATTTGTTGACATAAGATTGTGCTCAATAGAACGGTTGGGTGATGTTACGAAGAGTGATTCAAGGGAACGCTGCGCGGAGTGGGCAGCGCGGAGCAACGGTGCGGGCGGGACGCCCGCGCTCCCAACGCTCTATGGCGTCGTAACTTTATTGGTAGAGTAGGTTAGCATTCAGGTTCATCCAAGTGCTAAGGCGGGGAGCAGCGTGCTAACGCTCCGAGCGATGGGTCTTGCTGGGTGGATGCTTCACTTCGTTCAGCATGACAAGTAGGGGTGGCCCGTAGCAGAACGGTTTTTGGTTTTAGGGATAGACTAGGGTGCCGAGCCGTTGGAGCCGTTGCGCGTCTCCTGTTCCATCTGGCTGATGGCGCGCGCTAGCTCGTCAATGGCGGCGCGCTGCTTGCGGTAGAGGTCGGATTCGCTCATCGCCAGCCGCATCGCCACGTCGCGGGCGCGTTTCCCCTGAATGTACTTCAGGTCGAGGATGTTGTAGAGGAGCCATTCCTGCGTGGTCAACTCGCGCTCGCCCTCCGGCTTGATGGCCTCCAGAGCGTCGGTGAGCACGGCGCGTAGTGCTCTGGCCGGGTTGTTGTCGCTCTCCGCCAGCTTTGCCCGGACGACGGTCAAGTCGAGGAGGGGGCTTTCGGTCAGGCGCGGCCCGCCCCAGTAGTGGCCGAGCGCGTCCCGCACCATCTGCGTGAAGTTCTCGTCGTAGACTGGGTTGAGGGAGTGGTTCGGCTGCTCGGCGGGCGCAAAGGGCGTGGCGGAGCGCCACCGTTGCAGCGTCTCTAGCTGGGGCGTCATCTGTTGGAGCAGACCAAAGACGTTCTTTTGCAGCCGCCGGTCCTGTAGCGCGACTTCCGCCTGATGGACGTACCGCCGCATCAGGGCCTGCTCGCGCGGGGTCAGGGGTTCCCGCTCCTCGCCCGGCTCCATTATCAGGAGGCCCAGAGTGCTCTCGTGGTCGTCGGCGAGCAGGGGCAGGATGCGGAAGGTGCCGCGCTCGCTCCAACTCTCGACCTGCTCCGGCAGGTGGTCGCCGTCCAGCGTTGCGATGTCAGTAGGGGAGAGGCTGTTGAGCAGGGTTTGAGTCTTCTCACGGATGCCGCAGGCCGCCTCCGAGTGGAGGGTGTTGTCTACCAGACTGACCACTGCGCCGTTGCGGGCGCGGAGCAGGTCGCCCATCGCCGTGAGGATATTTTCGAGTAGTTGCTGCAAGTCGCTCGACGTGAGCAGCCGCTCGTCGAGGGAGCGCAGCACCTCAAGCTCGTCGCGGTCCCGGCGGTAGACGAAATAGTCCACGAAGGGGCGCAGGAAGCGGAGCAGCACCTGATAGAAGATGATGCCGCCGACGATGGTGAAAATCAGAATCGTCTCGCGCGGCGCGCCCAGCACCACCTCGACACGCGGCACGATGAGGATGGTCAGCAGCACGAGGACGCCGAGCAGCGGCCCGCGCAGCAGGTAGGTGACGAAGGAGCGCTTCACCACGCGGTCAGGGGCGAGCGAACCCTGGTAGGCGACGCTGTAGGCCATGACGACGGTCATCACCGCAACGCCGAAGTTGCCCACCAGCAGCAGCGAGAGGAGGAGCGCGGGGTGGAAAAGGGCGGGCAGCGAGGCGAAGATGAGGTATGGGTAGACGGCGAGGCCCGGGGCGGCAAAGGAGGCGACAAGATAGCTCATGCGGCGGCGGCTGGTTGGTGTCAAGGCGCGGCTCCGCGCCCAGAGAGTGTTGGCGAAGCCCCAGGCGGAGGTGAGAAAGAAGTAGAGGGCGAAGAGCCAGAAGAATGGCCCGGCGACCAACTGCGGTGCCCAGGGTTCGTAGTTCACCGTCTCGCCGACTACCAAATCGGTCGCCAGGGCGAGCGCCACAAAGAGCAGGCCGACGACGTAGCTGGCCGCGACGGCGAAGCGCCGCCTCCGGCTGCTGGCGTTGGTGGTTCGCAGCAGGGCATCGCTGAAATGGAGGTAGGCGGCGGGGACGAGGGCGATGCCGAGCCACTGGAGCCTCAGCCACGCGATTGCCGCCACATCGCCCAGTTGGCGGCTCAGAACGATGTCGGTGCCGTAGACAATCGTGACGAGCAGCATGATGGCACCAAAGGTCCGCGCCACGCTGCTCCACAGGTTGTGCATCAGAATGTAGACAACAAGGGAGAAGGCGAGGATGAGATTGGCCGAGGATAGAATCAGGTTCAGAAAGCTGAGAACCGTGACCAGTGTTATTTCTTGCATGGTGGTACGTCAGACGGGATATGGGATGCGAGATGTGAGATACGGAATAGTATGAATGAAGATGATAGCTCTATTGAAGGAGGTTCAAAAAGAGGAGGTCGTTGGAATGATGTAAGGCTTCTGACAAGTGGGGCCGTTGAGGGTTACGAGGGGAGACGACGCCCCTCTCCACCGTGTGTTATCCCGTATCCTGTATCCTACATCCCGTGTCTCGCCTCAAGAAGCCAATCCGTTCGTCTCCCAGGCCGCGCAGGGCCACCACGAGGCCGAGGTGAGTTGCCCTTACCTCTTAACGGTCGGGTCGCGCACGAGTCGTGGGGCGGCGGCATGGTCATGCGTTACGAGGGAGACAAGCTGACCGTCCTCTTCGACGACGTAGGCTACAAAACCCTGGCGCTCGACATCGTGCTGGAGTGGGGCCTCTTGCAGCCGGAGGTTTCACCCTCTGGTGCATAGCGCCTACGCCACGCCCGCGAAGCGCAGCAGGTCCGCCATCGTAAAATGCCCCTCCTGCTCCGATGGCAGGAAGGGCTTCCAACCGTTCCCACGCCTCAAGAACGAGCGAGCATCCGCCTGGATGAGGCCCAGCAGCACTTCCGCCACGATGCGCCCGCCGACCTCGCCCAGCCGTTCGCCCCGATGCCGCGCCTCCGCCTCCTTGAGAATGTAGAAGAGGAGCGGCGTCTCGCGGTCCTGCCAGTCGCCGTTCAGGCCGCGCTCCTCCTCGCTCAACGGCTCCGCGCCTATTGCCCGCGCGATGGCCTCACCGGAGGGCAGGTCCAGCGCCCGCGCCCGTTGCAGGTCGCGCACCGCCAGCGAAGCGTGGTCGGGATTCTCCGGCTCCCCCACCACCGACGCGGGCAGCTTGATGAGCGAGTGCGCAAACTGCACATCCAGCCGCTTGCTCGGCTGCGCCGGGTGCTTCGGGTCCACGTCAAAGAAGTAGCGCCACTCGATAACCCGCTCCTGCGAGACCGGGCACGTCCCACCGCAATCGGGGAAGATGTTGCCGCGCGCGTGGTCGTTCAACTGGTACATCCCGCGAATCTGGCTGTGCCCGAAGCGGTAGGCCGCGTCCGCGAACTCGATGGGAATGAAGGGCCGCTCCCCATACGAGTAGAACCTTGGCCCGTTCGCCAGAATGTCACTCACCAACGCTTCGCCCACCGTCAAGGGCAGAAACTCGTGAGCGACAATCCACTGGTAGTGCCACGTCACAAAGCGCCGCGCCAGGTCGAACACCTGCGCGGCGGGCGCATCCTGCTCTCGCAACAGGTCCACCACGCGGTTGTGGAACTTGAGAAAGGCCAGATGAAGCTGCGAGACGATAAGATGCACATCGTTGCGCGGGTCGCCAATCAGCGCCCGCCCCTGATGGTTGCGCGGCAGGTCGTTCGGCCTCGCGGCGTCGTTCACGCCGACTAGCAGCTTGTCGCTATCATTAAGGTCGTACAGGTAGGGATTGCCCGACGGCCCGCCAGCGTAGACGCAATCCAGGTCCACACTGGCCGAGCGGAAGTTGCGAAGCTCCTCAAAGTTGGTGTGGTGCAGCAGTAGGCTCCGGTCTGCCGTGATGTCGTGCGCCAGGAACTGCCCGAAGAAGGTCCACCCGGACGGGATACGCGAGTTGTCAGCCAACCCTTCCTCGCCGCCGGGCGCGGCTGCGCCGTCCATCATCGCGCCTGCCCGCCCCAGTGCCATCAGCTTCTCAAGCTCCACGTCCAGCAGGGGCAGGTCGGGGAACATCCGCCCGTACTTGCTGTCGAACTCCGTCTCCGCCGTCGGTGCGAGGGCATCCTTCAGGTGGGGCGCGAGGACGCAGCTATGCGTGCCCGCCCGCACCTCTCGCGGCATAAAGTGGTCAGCTACGCTTGCCATGACTTACCTCTCCCGCATCTATCCGGTGACGCGCAATTCACCAGTTCCTATAGAGAACTGATGAAGCGCAAGGACTTACTTGAATGGCGGCTAACACCTAATAGACGATGTCCCTCAATTGTATTCCAGCCATGAAGGCACGCAAGCTACGCGGGCGGCACCAGCGAATAGCCTCCATCCACGATAATCGTCTGCCCGCGAATCATCGCCGCCTCCTCCGAGCAGAGGAAGGCCACCACGTTCGCCATATCTTCCGGGGTGACGAGCCGCGCGGCGGGGGTTCGCCGCAGGCCCATCTCCGCCATCTGCTGCCCATTGGTGAAGTGTTCCAGCGCATCCGTTGCCACCACGCCACCACTGACGGCATTCGCGCGGATGTTATACTTCGCAAACTCGACGGCGAGGTAGCGCGTAATGGTCTCGATGGCGGACTTGGAGACGCCGACTACCACGTACTCCGGCAAGACCAGTTGCGACCCCAGGCTGGAGATGCCGACGATGGCCCCGCCGCCCTGTTTCTGCATCAGGGGCAGCGCGTACTGCGCGGCGAAGAGGTGGGAGCGGGCGTTGATGTTCAGCGTCCAGTCCCAGCCCTTCGGCTTCTGCTCGTCAATGGAGCGCAGGTAGCCGCTGGCGGCGTTGTTCACGAGAATGTCCAGACCGCCGAACGTCTCCTCCGTCTCCCGGAACATTGCCTCCAGCGTTTCCAGGTTGCCCACGTCCGCCTTCACGAGATGCGTGCGAACTCCGAATGCCTCGCACGCCGCCGCCGTCTCTTCGGCGGGCTGGCGGTTGCGGAAGAAGTTGATGACGACGTTCGCGCCCTCGCTGGCGAACTTCAGCGCGATGGCACGGCCAATGCCGCGCCCACTACCCGTAATCAGCGCCGTTTTACCTTCAAAGCGCATGGGAACCTCCTACGCCCGGATATGAGATGTGAGATATGGGATACGAGATACGGGATACGAGATATGAGATATGAGATAACGGCTTACGACGTTCTTTTGATTAATCCCGTTGCGTCCTTGCGTCTCTGCGTCTTCGCGTTATGCCGTTTATCCGTTGGCGGTCGTCAGTCGTCGGTCGTCGGTCATCGGTCGTCTATTCCGCCCTCCGCATTGTCGGGAGCGCCGGGAGACGGTACAATCCGGCACCCTGACATGATAGAGAGATTATCTATGAATAACCGAGTTGACCAACTTCGCGCGCAGATGGCGGAAAAAGAGCTGGATGGCTTGTTGGTTACGGACGCCCTCAACCGCGCCTATTTGAGTGGCTTTTCCGGCTCGTCGGGCGTTCTGCTCGTCACCCCCGGCGAGGCTTACGTCGTCACCGATTTCCGCTACTTCGAGCAGGCCGAGGGGCAGGCTCCCGGCTGGCACCTGTGGAAGCAGACCAGGAGCCTCGCGGAGGCGGTAGGCGACTTGCTCAAAGAGGTAAACCCCACCAAACTGGGTTTTGAGGCTGACGGCCTCACCGTCTCCGAGTGGAACAGCTATAAGAAGCACGGGCCGGAAGTCACGGAGTGGATCGAGACAGAGGGACTAATCCGCCGCCTGCGCGCCCGCAAGAGCACGGACGAGATAGAGGCGATTCGGCGCGCCCAGCGCATCACGGACGAGGCGGCCCAGCACCTTCCGCGTCTCATCCAGCCGGGCATGACGGAGAAGCAGGTCGCCTGGGAACTCGAAAAGGTCATGCGCGACCTCGGCGCGGACGGCCCCGCCTTCGAGATTATCGTTGCCAGCGGCCCTAACTCCGCGATGCCACACTATCATCCCGGCGAGCGCGTCATCAGTGAGAACGAAATCGTCCTCGTGGATTTCGGCGCGAAGCTGGGTGGCTATCACAGCGATATGACGCGCACCTACTTCACGGGGGAGCCGCCCGCCGAGTACGCCCACATCTACAACATCGTCCTCGACGCGCTACATCTGGCCGAGCGGGGCATTCGGGCGGGCGTGGGCGCGAAAGAGGCGGACGCCATCGCCCGCGACTTTATCGGCGAGCGCGACCACCCCAACGACTTCGGTCACAGCCTGGGGCACGGCATCGGCCTCGACATTCACGAGTTGCCGCCGCTCTCCTTCCGCGCGCAGGACGAGGAGAAGCTGGAGGTGGCGCAGGTCGTCACCATCGAGCCGGGCATCTACCTGCCGGGCTGGGGCGGCGTCCGCATCGAAGACCTCGCGCTCGTCACCGAGGAGGGCATCGAAATCTTCACGACGACGGCCAAGGATATAGACGCGTGGCGCAAGGCTCAGGCGTAACCCTGCTCCACGACAGCTTCGAGCCGGAGCCGCTGCCCCACTGGACGCGCTACCTCGTGGGCAGTGCCCAAATCGAGCAGACGCCCGGCGGCGTGCGGCTCGTGCTGGATGGAGCCACCGCCAGCGAGTACAGCGACAGCCAACTGGACGACTACCAGAACCGCGATAACTTTCTGTGGACGCCGCCGTTGCGCCTCGCGGTGCGCGCCCGCTTCTCGCATGGTCAGGAAACCTTGCAGGGAACGGCGGGCTTCGGCTGGTGGAACGCGCCCTTTCGCGGCGACCGCGCAACGGAGATTGGCGTGGGGCCGCAGGTGCTCTGGTTCTTCTTCGGCAGCCCGCCCAACAAGCTGGCGGCGACACCAGGCTGGAGCGGCGATGGCTGGTTCGCCCAGGTGATGAACGTTCCTACGCTGCCGGGCTGGCTGGTGAAGGCGGGGATGGTCACGCTCCGCCTGCCGTTCATCAAGCGCTTCGCCAGCAAAGCCGCCGCCGGGACGAGCCGCGCCGCCGAACAGCCGCTCCACGCGATAGACGTAACCCAATGGCACGATTACGTTGTGGAGTGGCGGGACGAGGCCGCCGACTTCTACGTGGACGGTCATCACGTCCTGCGCGGGGACGCGCCGCCGAGTGGCCCCCTCGCATTGGTGCTCTGGATGGATAACCAGTGGGCCAACGTCCAAGGAGGCGGCGGCCTGCTGGACGTGCCAGAGCGCCAGTGGCTTGAACTGGCCGAAGTAAAATTGACTACCCTGTAGAGAGAGAACCCAATGTCTCGCATCATTGCCCTGACACCCGACCTCTTCTTTTCGACCCGCATTCAGAGCACGCTGGAACGGGCAGGCCACGCCATCCGCGTCGTAGACAGCGCTGAAGCGGTGGCGACGCAGGTGGCGGAGGTCTCGCCCGGCCTCGCCATCCTCGACATTGGGGCGTTTGGCTGGCCGTGGGAGCAGGTGCTGGCCGATCTCCGTGCCGCCGCGCCGGACCTCCCCGTGCTGGCCTACGGCAGCCACATGGATGTCGAGGCGACGAAGCGTGCCCAGGCTCTTGGCGCGGCGCGGGTCGTCGCCAAGTCGGAGTTCGTCAATAACATGCCGTCGCTGGTCACGCGCTACGCCCGGTCGAGCGAGTGATGGAGAGGGTACCGAGTTGATTTAGGGAGGGGTTCGTCTCTCCCATGCCGCGAGGCTATAATAAGGTGAGGCTATGCGATAATGGCAGTGATGAAGGGTAGTGCTCTCGATTTTTTCAGTCACAGCCCGGCGCAGACGCGCCGCTTCGGGGCGCATCTGGGCGCGCTGGTGCAGCCGGGCGACGTGGTGTTGCTGCACGGAGACCTGGGCGCGGGCAAGACTCATTTCGCGCAGGGAATCGCGGAGGGGCTGGGCATCACGGAGCCGGTACGCAGCCCAACCTTCACGCTTATCAACGAGTACGACGAGGGGCGCGTCCCCCTGTATCACATAGACCTCTACCGTTTGGAGGGTGACGAAGCTATTGCGACGATTGGCATCGAGGAGTATTTCGACGCCGATGGGCTGGTAGTGGTGGAGTGGCCGGAGAAGGGCGAGCACTGGCTGCCGGAGGACGCGCTGCATCTCTTTCTGACTCACTTTGACGAGCGGCGGCGCTCCCTACGGGTAGAGGCGGGCGGGCCGCGAGCGGAGGCGCTGCTGCGGGCCTACCGCGCTCACGTCTTTGGGAAGTCGGCGGTTGGAGCGCGGAGCGCGGAGGGGACGACCGATGACCGACGACCGCTAACGGATTACGGCATAACGCACCAACAGTAGGCGCTTTAGGCGAAGACGCAAGGATGCAAAGGGATTTCTTTAGGAACGACATTAGCCGTAATCTGTACGGCTTCACGAGGTTAGCACAGAGGATAATTACTCAGCGGTAGGTCGCGTAACATCTAACTACATCCATGTCATCCTGAGCGAAGCGAAGGATCCACCCAGCAACACGCCTAGCGTAGAGCGTAACGCACGCTTCGGCTGCCCTTCGTGACAGGGTGAACCTGTATGCCAGCCTTTTGTACTGATCCAGTTATCTCATAGCTCACATCCGGTTGGGCATGACACATTGAGCCTACGGCGACGTTCTTAGGATGGAGGGGCGCGGAGCAACGGAGCGGGCAGGATGCCCGCGCTCCCGCCGTTTCCCAACTGCCTAGCCCGCATCCCATATCTCACATCTCACATCTCACATCATGTTACTAGCACTCGATACGGCAACACGACAGGCGGGGCTGGCTCTCTACGATGGGGAGGCGGTTCGCGCTGAGGTGACGTGGATTTCGGGCGTCCATCACACGGAGTGGGTGGCCCCGGCAATTGAGGAGGCGCTGAAGCGCATCCGCGCCACTGCCGCCGACCTGACGGCGGTGGCGGTGACGATTGGCCCCGGCTCGTTTACGGGGCTGCGCGTGGCCCTCAGTCTGGCAAAGGGAATCGTGGCGGCGCGCGAACTGCCGCTTCTGGGCATTCCCACGCTGGACGTGACCGCCTACCCACACCTGGAAGGCGGGCGGGCGGTCTGCGCCGTGCTTCAGGCGGGGCGCGGGCGGCTGGCCTACGCCTTCTATGGGCCGGAGGCGACGCGCGCGGCGTTCGAGGGTACGGTGCCTGCTATTGCTGACGTGTGGGGAGTCATCGCGGCGGTGAACGCCCGCACGGAACCCGAACCCAGCCTGGTCGTCGGGGAGTTGACGCCCGCCGAGCAGCGCTATCTCGTCAAGAACGCGGGGGAGCGTTCCCACATCGCGCCGCCCGCTCTGGCGGTGCGGCGGCCCGGCGCGCTGGCCGAACTGGCGTGGCGGCGATTCCAGGCGGGTGACGTGGACGACCCTCAAGCACTGGAACCGCTCTATCTTCATTTGCCCTCGTCAGGTCAACGATGAACGAAGCCGCCGCACTCGCCGTACCCTATCGCGTGGAGCCGATGCTGGTGTCGGACGTGGACGCCGTGATGCCCATCGAGAACGCGGCCTATACGACGCCCTGGCCCGTGAGCGCCTACCGTCACGAGTTGGAGCAGAACAGCATGGCGCACTACCTCGTGCTGCTGCCGGAGGAGGGCGAGGCGGGCACCCCCACGAGCCTGCGCGAGCGGCTGCGCGGCTGGCTCAGGCGGCCACGCGGCGGGCGGGCGATTCTGGGCTACGGCGGCTTCTGGCTGATGGTCGGGGAGGCGCACATCAGCACCATCGTGGTGGACCAGGAGTGGCGCGGGATGGGGTTGGGAGAGCTGCTGCTTCTGGAACTCATCGAGTTGGCGCTTCGGCTCGGCGCGG
>DASVVH010000125.1:0-4944 GCA_036386615.1 Ardenticatenaceae bacterium | reverse complement strand
GAAGAGGGCGGCGAGGCCGACAAAGGCCGCTGCCCACAGCGAGCCGAAGCGGGCAATCAGCGTGGCGGCGGTGGCGGGGCCAGGTGCGAGGCCGACGAAATAGTCCAGCAGCCCGGCCATGCTCCCCTCGGTGCCGCCCAGCCCACCGGGCATCATGACGACGACGCCGACGATGTTGGATAGGGCGGCGATGAAGATGGATTGCTCGAAGAGGCCAAACCCGCTAGCCACGCCCAGGCCCAGCAGTACGAAGTAGAGGCCAACGCCCTCGGTGGCGCGGGCCAGCGTGCCAAGGAATGTCGCCCACAGTAGGGGCCTCAGTCGCAGTAGCTCGTAGGCACTCTCGTACATCGTGTGTAGGGTCGCGGCGAAGCGGCGGACGAAAGGCAACCGCTCGCCCAGAGCCAACAGTGCCAGCGCGAGCGGACGGACCTGCGCCACGACCACGACGGCGGCCATTCCGACGAGCACCAGCGCCAGCACGGGCCACGCCGAGGGGTAGGCGACGAGGGCGACGGCGGTCATCATCGCCATGCCGAGGCCGTCGGTCAGCCGCTCCGCGACGATGATGGGCATGGTGCGCGCGACGGGCACGCCGTTCGTCTGCTTTAGGAAGTAACTCTTCAGGAAGCCGCCGACCTTGCCCGGCGTGAGGATGAGCACGAAGTTGGAGAGGAAGATGGCGACGCTGTTCCCCCGCGAGACGCCACGAATGCCTAGCAGGCGCAGGTAGTATTCCCACTTGAGGTAGCGCAGGAAGAGGTTGAGCGCCGTCATGCCCAACACTGGCAGCAGCATCCACCAGTTGAAGCGCGTGAAGGCGGCCTGGAGCGATTGCAGGTCCGTATAGAGCATGAACGCGGCGAAAACGCCCGCAGTCAGCAGGATGGTGAACAGGAATTTACGACCCAGATTCTTAACGGGCATCGAGCTTCCTCCAAACGGGAGGGAGTATAGCAGAGAATGGAATTCAAATGCAGAAATGGACGACTGACGACCGACGACCGCTAACGGATGAACGGCAACGGTGGGCAGGGTGCCCGTGCTCCCGACATGGAACGGTATCGCCCGCCTGTTGGAGTAGCGGCGGAGCGTGCGGGGAGGGTATGAAAAAGCCGCCCCATCGGGCGGCTCTTGAGTGATTCAGGATGAGGGTTGCCTAGTCGGCGGCTTCGCTCAGTTGGTCGTCGCCGTATTCGGCGGGTGGCTCGTCTTGCAGCACTGTGACCTGAGCGGCCTGCGGCCCCTTGCCAGTGTCCTCGACGGCAATCTCGACGCGCTGGTTCTGCTTGAGGGTTTTGTAGCCCTCGGAGATGATGCCGCTGTAGTGGACGAAGATTTCGACGCCGTTGTCCAGCGTGATGAAGCCGAAGCCTTTACGGTCATTGAACCACTTGACGAGTCCCGTGTAGCGTTCCCCACCGTGCCCTGCCAGCGGGTGCTCGTCGCCGGAGCGGTAATCCGCCGGACGGTTGGGTGAGGGGGCTTTTGGCTGCTCCTGGGAGTAAGGCTCCGTCGGGATGTCGTAGTTCTCTACGTCGTCCTCCGGCTCCTCGTGGTCGTGACCAGCAGAGCCATTGCCGTTGCGATACTCCCCGCCATGCGACTCGCCGTTGCTGCCATTGGCGGAGTGATGATAGCCATTTCGCCGCGTGTAGAGGTCGTCACTCCTCGTCTGCTCCGCGCGCGGCACGTCCAAGCGGCGGCCCATGCGCTCGACCTTGACCGAGCAGACGGCACACAGGTCCGGGTCCGTGACCACGCCCTCCTCGTCAAAGGCCATGCGCTGCTGGCCGACGGTGTACACGAACTGGTTACTGCATTCGCTGCATGTGAGAAGTTTGTCCTGGAATGTCGTCTCCACGGTTGGCTCCTTTACTTGGGCAATACGACGAACAATGGGCCAGCCGGGTTTGTGCGGTTCTGCGACGGCTCGTCTCTACTTTTTCGGCTGTGGCGACTTCTTCGGACGTTTCGCGCCCTTGGAGTCTGCCGTGCTGGAACCTGGTTTGGCGATGTCCAGGCTCAGTTGTCGCCCATTGCTCGGCTCAACCTTTTTGGCTGGTTTGCCCTGCCGCTCGGATGGTTTCTGACTGGCACGGGAGCGCGTTTTGCTTTCCTTCCCTTTTTCCTCGACGATTTGCGCCGGACCTTGCCCCCCATTTGGGTCCGGTACTAGGGTACTAGGAGCATTATCTATGCCAGAGTGGGGGTTCGGCCACGCGGGGCGCATTCCCCATTTCAACAGCCCCGTGATGGTTTGCCCATCCAAACCCTCCACCACCTGCTGGCCCTGATGGTAGCGGTTTGCTTCCGGGACGTGGCGGACCTGAGTATCGAAGGCATCACGCTTGTTGGTGAGCAGGCTTACATTGCCGTCCCCATCCACGACGGCGGCGGCGGCGAGCGGCCCGGTCTGCTGGTCAAGGTTCATGGCGCGAACGCCCTTGCCGTAGCGTCCCTGCACCGGGTACTCGGAAAGGAGCGTGCGCTTGCTCATCCCCTTCGCGGTGACGACCAGGAGCGCGTCTCCCTCCCCGGAAAGTCCCACGCCCACGACGGAATCATTCTTCGCTTCCAGCTTCATGCCCCAGACGCCCTGCACGCCCGTTCCGGTGGGTCGAACCTCTTCTTCGGGGAAGCGGATGGCCTGCCCTTGAGCGCTGGTCATGACCAGTTCGTCCCGGCCCCGGCTGAAGCCCGCCCAGATAACCTCGTCCCCCTTGTCAACGTTGATGAGGAGTGTCCCACTGTGAAGGTTCTTGACCTCGCTGGCACCCACCCGCACCACGCGCCCGGTGCGCGTGACGACGAGCAGGTAGCCACCCGCGAGCATCGCGTCGTCGGTTGGGGCGTCGAGCGCGGCGGCAACAATATCGCCGCGCTCCCAGCCGGAGAGCAGTTGGGCAAGGTTCTCGCCCTGGCCCGCGCCCGTCTTTTCGGGAAGCTGGTGGATGGAGGTGCGCCACGCGCGCCCTTTCGTGTTGACGAGGATAAGTTCGTTGCGGTTGTTCGCCGTGATAATCTGCCCGTAGTTGCGGCCACTGCGCGGCTTGCGCGCCGTGTTCATGATGCGCTGGATTTCACCCTTTGAGGTGATGGTGATAAGCACCTCGCCATCGGGGATGAGGTCGCCCATCTGGATGGTCGCGCCAGTGTACTCCTCGTGCGTGATGATTTGGGTGCGGCGGGCGTCGCCGTAGCGCTTCTTGAGGCCCTTCAAGTCCTCGCGAATCACCTCCAGAATCTTGGCGGGCGTGGCGAGCAGGCTTTCCAGGTGGCGTATCTCCTCGCGGACTGCCTGGTACTCCTCCTCGATTTTCTTGCGCTCCAGCGCGGCAAGGCGGGCGAGGCGCATATCGAGAATAGCCTGGGCCTGCTGCTCGCTCAACTTGAACTGCTTGATGAGGTTCGCCTTCGCCGTCTCCACACGCTGCGAGCGGCGAATGGTGTTAATCACCTCGTCCAGGTTGTCGAGGGCAATACGCAGCCCTTCGAGGATGTGCAAGCGGGCGCGGGCACGCTCCAGATCGTATTGCGCGCGGCGGCGAATTACCTCGCGGCGGTGCTCGACGAAGAGTTGCAGCACGCGCTTGAGCGGCAACATGCGAGGCTGCCCGTCCACGAGGGCGAGCATGATGACCCCGAAGGTCTGCCGCATGGGAGTGAGTTTGAATAGCTGGCCCAGAATGTCCTGCGCGCGGACGTTGCGGGTCAGTTCGATGACGACTCGCATGCCGCGACGGTCCGACTCGTCGCGGAGGTCAGTGATGCCGTCAATCCTGCCGTCTCGCACGAGGTCCGCGATGCGCTCGATAAGGTTCGCCTTATTCGTCTGGTAAGGTAACTCGGTGACGACGATGCGGCTCCGGTTGCGGCTCATCTCCTCGACGTGCGTCTTGGCCTGGACGACGATGCGCCCGCGCCCTGTCGCGTAGGCGTTCTGAATCGTGTCGTTGGCGTCGTTGCCCCGGTCGTCCCTGTATCGGTAGATGATGCCGCCCGTCGGGAAATCCGGCCCCTTGACGAAGCGCATCAAGTCCTCAACGCCCACGTCGTCGGGGCGATGCCAGTTCTGAAGCAGGTAGTCGAGCGCGTCACATATCTCGCCGATGTTGTGCGGCGGGACTTTGGTGCTCATGCCGACGGCGATACCGTCCGCCCCGTTGACGAGCAGGTTGGGCAGCATGGCGGGCAGCACGTCCGGCTCGCGCAGGGTGCCATCGAAGTTGTAGCTAAACTCTACAGTGTTCTTCTCGATGTCGCCCAGCAGTTCCATCGCCGGGTTGGCGAGGCGTGCCTCGGTGTAGCGCATCGCCGCCGCCGCGTCCCCATCTACGGAGCCGAAGTTGCCCTGGCCGTCCACCAACGGGTAGCGCATGGAAAACTCCTGCGCCATGCGGACCATCGCGTCGTAGACCGCGCCATCGCCGTGTGGGTGGTATTTGCCCAGCACCTCGCCGACGATGCGGGCGCTCTTTTTGTAAGGCCGTTCGGGCCGAAGCCCCATGTCGTACATCGCGTACAGGATACGGCGGTGTACGGGCTTCAAGCCGTCGCGCACGTCCGGCAGCGCGCGGCTAACGATGACGCTCATCGCGTAGTCGAGGTAAGCATCCTGAAGCTCGTTGTTGATGTCTACCTGTTGGACGATTCCAATCTCTGCCATTGGAGTGGTGCTCCCCTTCCGCAAGCGGGCTACCCTATTCGATGCAAGTAGGGCCGCTGAAAATTCACATTGGTTGTCAGACGTGGCGGCGTATGCAGGTATTACAAAAGTGAAGTTCGTGTGAGACTGCTATATTTTACCGGATAGGTGCGACTGAGCCAAACGAGCAAGTGTTCTAAAATAATGAAAGAAGAATGTCGAAGGTGCTTGCGACCCGATAGGTGCGTGGGCAGTCATTAGGACCAGCCACTCTGTTGAATTGGGCGCTTGCCTCC
>DASVVH010000124.1:0-3397 GCA_036386615.1 Ardenticatenaceae bacterium | reverse complement strand
GGGCGCGCGTCTACCTTCACAATCTCCGCCGTGAGCCGCAGGAGCGCCGGAACGCCTGCCCGCAATCCATCGGCGAGAATGGTCGGGATGAAGGTGGGCGAGCCGTGCGGAATGGAGAGCAACAGCCGCCGGGCTATCTGCGGAATGCTGGTCTCGACGGGCATACCCACCGAGTTTATCAGGGCCAGTTGCGAGACGCGCTCCGGCGTGGTCGCGGCGAGGTGGAGCGCGATGTAGCCGCCCATCGAGTGTCCGACCAACCGCACGCAGTCCAGCCCTGCCCATTCGAGCCAAGCGGGGAGGCTCGCCGCCAATTCGTGTAGGGGGCGCACGGCCCCGCGCCGCCCGAAGCCGGGCAGGTCAATCAGGTAGACCTTGAAGTGCTTGCTCAGGGCCTTCGTGTTCCGCCGCCACCATCGCTGCGAACCCGCCAGCCCGTGTACCATCACCAGGGGTGGGCCGCTCCCGTAGGTGGTGTAATGGAGTTCAGCCATCAGTGCAGTGAGTCAGAGATGAAAAGGAACTGGCGCAATCATAAGGCCGATTGGTGAGCTACGGAAGTGCCCTACTGTGGAACGCAGGGCTGTGTCAAAGTGGGATAGGGTAAGGAGGAGGGGGAGCGAGAAAGGGGCCGGAGGGGAGAGAGGCCAGAATCGGCCAGTAACGGCCAGTACTGGCGAGCGAAAAGCGGCCAGTATGGTGAAAGGTAGCTGCTATATAGATGTTAGATATATTACAAGTTGCGCTATGTTGATACAGCCCTGTGGGGCACGCGGAGCGCTGGTTCGGAAATTGCACCGCCAATGTTAACATACGTTAACCAAGCACCACTGCCTTGTACCAGGACCGCCGCTATGGACGCATCCCTCCGCACCACCCAGCGCTCCCGCGCGGAAGCACCGGAGCCGCCGCAGGTTGGATGGCTCTATGCCGTCTGTTTCGAGCAGCAGTGCCGCCGCCGCGCTATCCGGCTTTTCGGCTGGATGACGGTGCTTATCATCGCGCTGGTCGCCTTCTTCACCTTCCAGTTCGACCTGTTGCCTCTGGACCATCGGATTACGGGGGCGATTCAGGGTCTCCAACGGTACCCACTGCTTGTCTCGCTGATGGAGGCTGTCTCGTTTCTCGGCTATTCGCCCTGGAACGGAATCATGGTGGCGGTAGGCTTTGTGGCCGTCGCGGTGTGGCTGGGCTGGAAGGCGGGGCTGTTCCTCGCCCTCGCCACGCTGGTTCAGGGCATCATCACGGTGGCGCTCAAGTTCCCCATCAGGATAGAGCGCCCGATGGAGACGGAGCTAAACGCGCCGCTCGACGTGATTAGAACCTCGTCGTTTCCGAGCGGCCACGTCACGATGTACGTGGTCTTCTTCGGCTTTCTCGTCTACCTGCTCTACAAGCACGACACGCCGAGGTTCGCGCGGCGGGGTGGCCTACTCGCGGCGGCTTTCATGATTCTTCTGATTGGCCCCGCGCGTATCCTGCTCGGTGCCCACTGGACAGGGGACGTTATCGCGGCGTACCTGTTAGGCTCTTTTGTGCTGCTGCTTTCGATTGATGTGTACGAGGTGAGGTTTCTGACGCGCTTTGGTGCGGTATCGAGGGATGAGGTTGAAGCGGTGGAAAAGAAAGCGAAGGAGGCGGGAAGTGAACTCTAGCGTTGCGGGACGGGAGGAGCAGATGACTGTTGAGCCGCGCAGGCGGGGGCGCTACTTCCGGCACTTCCGCGACATACTCCGCGACCCGGAGCGGCGGCACCGCGCGCTCTTCGCGGGCGGGCTGGTATCGCTGGGCGTCGTCTCCACGATGGCTTACTTTACGTATCGCCTGCAACAACTGCCCTTTGACGTGGTTGCGACCCTGGGCTTGCAGACGATTCGCTATGGACCTTTCGGCGACCTGATGCGGGCCATCTCCCTGCCCGGCTACCAGCCCTGGAGTATGGGGGTGGTCGGGGGCGGCGTGCTGCTCGTGGCGCTGCGCCTGGGCTGGAGGGATGGCCTCTTCCTCCTCGTCGTTACCCTGTTGCAGGGGTTGAGCAACCACCTCATCAAGACAGCGATTGGCCGTCCGCGCCCGGTGGATACTCTGGTGGAGGTGCTCCTGCCACAGCACGGCAATTCGTTTCCGAGCGGGCACGTCATGTTCTACACTGTTTTCTTCGGTTTTCTCTTCTTCCTGGCGTGGACGCGTCTCCGCCGCTCTGTCTGGCGCACACTGGTGCTGCTGGTTACGGGCGCTCTCGTCCTGCTCATCGGCCCCTCGCGCATGTACGTCGGCGCGCACTGGCTGAGTGACGTGATAGCGGCGCACCTCATCAGCCTTGTGATTCTGCTCTTCGCCATCGAGTTCTACGTGGAGCGGTTCGCGCCTCCGCCTGCGGGCAGTGGCCGACGACCGACGACCGACGACTGACGACCGCCAACGGCAACGGATGAACGGCATAACGCAAAGACGCAAAGACGCAAGGGCGCACCAACAGTAGGCGCTTTAGGCGAAGACGCAAAGACGCAAAGGCGCAAGGGCATTAGAGATAGGAGTTACGTGTACGGATAGACAAGGTTGGCATACAGGTTCACCCGTGTCACGACGGGAGGGGGAAACGTGCTAACGCTCTACGACAGGCAAGTTGCTGGGTGGATCCCCTTAAGGTCGCTTCGCAGATTCACTTCGTTCAGGATGACATGACTGTAGCTAGACCTTACTTGATGTACCAGGGTGTTAACCTCATGAAACAGTACACGTAACTCCTAAGAGATAGTGGCACAGAAGGGGCGCGCTCCGCGCATAGGGCACCCGGTGTGCTCCGAGGGATTACCCGGACGGCGCGTAATTCCTCACATGATGGTTCATAGTTAGAAAAGAGAGAGCGGTGGGCGACAGCGATGCACCAGATAAAGCAGTTGTAGAGTCTGACGAGCAGTCAGCGCCGGAAGAGGCCGTTACGACGGGGATTGAGTGGCTGGCCCGCCTGGGCTACATCACGAAGGGGATAATCTACATCGCCATCGGCCTGCTCATCCTCGAAGTTCTCGTCGGTCTGCCCCGGCTGGAGTTGGAACTGATGGAGGAAGAGGATATTTTCGAGGTCTCCATCGAGGCACCGGATACGAATGATGTCTTCTGGGAGGTCATCGCCCGTCC
The DNA here is from genome assembly GCA_036386615.1 of Ardenticatenaceae bacterium. Classification (GTDB taxonomy): domain Bacteria; phylum Chloroflexota; class Anaerolineae; order Ardenticatenales; family Ardenticatenaceae; genus DASVVH01. The sequence goes on along the minus strand of DASVVH010000124.1, from coordinate 256 downwards.
CTACGGGTCGTATCTGCTTGGCGGGCTTGCGTTGGGGCTAGGGGGATACGTGCTGTGGCGCGTCGTGCAGGCGGTGCGGGACACTGAAGACAAAGGCTCCTCGCCGAAGGGCATCGCGCAGCGTGTTGGCTATATCTTCATGGGCCTGGCCTATGCGGGCCTCCTCTTCACGGCGCTGCAAGTTCTGCTGGGCCTCGCCGCCAATAGCGCGGAGGGCGGCGCGCTGGACGACTGGACCGCGCGGGCGCTGGGATGG
>DASVVH010000123.1:0-5569 GCA_036386615.1 Ardenticatenaceae bacterium | reverse complement strand
TTCCCACTCCTCGTGGCTGTCGCGCTGCTGTGGGCAGTATTTGGCAGGCACGTTACCGTTGATAGCCTCACCCATGAGGCAACCTGAGCCCGAGCACAGAAAGGAACGCAAGATGGTCAAAGCTCTACAGCAGTGGAGTGCGGTGGGGGCAATTACCGCGATGGTTATGGTCGTGGCAGCTTACCGCCGGGACATCGATCGAGCGTATGAGCGGATCCTCGGGAAGAGCACGGTCATCGCTTCTTCTTATGGCGACATTGAATACACCGAATGCGGTGCTGGGCCGCATGTCCTGGCGATCCATGGGAGTGGCGGTGGCTACGATCAAGGAGAACTCATCGTACAATCGTTCCTCGATAATCGCTTCCACTGGATTGCGCCCTCACGCTTTGGCTACCTGCGATCGACCTTCCGCGACGGTGCCACCTTTGACGACCAGGCCAATGCTTACGCCGCGCTGCTTGACCATCTCGGCGTCAAACGCGTCGCGGTGGTTGCTGTTTCTCACGGTGGGCCGTCGGCCCTGCTCTTTGCCGTCTTGTATCCCGAGCGGGTCTCCTCGCTGACCCTCGTTTCGACTGGAGTCGCAACGATAACCACGGAAAATCAGGGACAGGCTGGTCAGATGGGCCGCACGCTAGCCACGCTCTTCAAGTACGATTGGCTCTATTGGGGTATGACTCGGCTATTCAAGAAACAGATCATGGGACTGATGGGAGCCACTGACGCGGTCATCGCTGAGCTTACGCCAAGGCAACAGGAATTGGTTGACCGCATCATTGAGGAGATGAACCCGGTGTCGCTGCGAAGTGCGGGCGCTTTGTTCGATAATCGCGCTACGCTGCCAGGTGACAGGGTTGCCGCGATTCGGGCACCGACCCTGATATTCCATGCCACAGACGACACGCTGCAACTCTTCCATAATGCCGAGTTTGCTGCAGCCACTATTCCGGGCGCAAGGCTAGTGCAGTTCGATCGAGGTGGTCACCTTCTCATGGCTGTTGAGCAGGCTACGATCCGCACCGCTGTACAGCAACATATCCTGGACCACGCGAGCGATCCGCTCGTATTAGAGGGCGTGCAGGTTCTGGTCTGAACCGTTTCACCCTCAATCGTTTCTTCTCAATACCCGCGCCTGGCACCCACCGCTGTGGCGCTGGATCGGCCGCTTCCTTTATGCTGACCTCATTGCAGATGCCGTGCGGGTGGGAAGGGCCACTCGCTTGCGGATGGCCCATTCGGCCACGGCGAGGTTGATCAGCCACGCCACGCCCATCAGGAGCGCTCGGCTGAGCTCACCCGGGGGACCGAGGATCAATTCTCCAGCCAACAGGGTCAGCACCTGTGTGCCCGCGCCCAGGCCGAGCGCGTAGCCGCGCGCCATCCACGCGCGGTGCCCTTTCACATCCCCGCGCCGGATCGCGGCGAAGCCGAGGACGATGGAGACGACCATGGCCGACCCCAGCAGGAGCCGGAATAGAGACAGCAGCTCACCGTCGCCAGGGGGGCGAGGATAGAATAGAGTCATCCACAGCCCTGAGAGTCCCACCAGCAGCCCGCAGAGAACCAGGAGCCGCCCGGCCGCGCGGTGCCAGCCGGGCCAGCGCCGCCGGAACCCGGTTGCGAACTGGAACGCGCCCAGGATGGCATACACGGCAGCGCTCACGATATGCACCACCACCGGCACCGGGGCTGCAAAGAACCGTGCATTCGCGGGGGTGATTTCCGCGCCGCTGGCTAGCTGGCTGAGGCGAACGGCGCCAGCGGCGAGCGGAATGGCGACCAGCAGAAGCAGCGCGGGCACGAGCCACGCTGGCGAACCTGCTTTTCTCGGCGCTTTGGTTTTCTGTGACGTGGGTTTCCCTACCTCATCGGGCTGAGGCACATGGACTCGCCCTTCATCGTAGACAGTCGCTTTCATGTTCAGCTCCTTGGACAGGTTTGGATAGGGCTGTATGCGTTTCGACATCGGCGGGGAGCGATAGGGTGATTCTCGAGTACTCAATGAGACAGGCGGCCCGGGGACCGCCTGTCCGCTCCATGCAGTTTCGAGTGAGCTCAGTCGGTTCCGGCTGGGCGGAGTTGGGGACTTACCGTGCTAGGCAAGGGTTCCGGGGTATGCTCGCGCCGTTCCGACCAGAGCGCATAGCCCAGCCAGGCCAGAGCGAACCCCATCGGCACCGCCGCCAACCGCTCGAGCTGGTGAGGAAGCAGCGCAACCATGATGAATGCCAAAGGCCCCGAGAAGGCCAGCAGTCCGGCCGCCCAGCGCGGCAGGATGCGGGCGCGGAACAGAGCAATGCCAAACAGCAGAAGGCCGAGCAGATACAGTACCGGTAGCAGCGAATAGATCGTTGCGAAGGCCCCGAGGTTCATCGGGCCACCAGCCCCACTCGACAGTCCCAAGGTGCTCTCCACAAACGTCGGTGCCACAGTCGTCAACAGTGGCAAGACCAAGGGTTCCATGAATGCAAAGCACATTTGGACTGCATAGAAGATGGTTAACAGGAGGTAGCCTGCCAGACCCAGCCAACCGGTCTTTTCCACGTGCCTGGCGTAGAGCCCGGCAATGCCGAACAGGCCAAAGAGGCACATAACCGTCTTGAAGGAGGTGATGGTTAGGAAGGCGCTGGTGTGGACGGACGCAAGAACGTCAGGTGGGTGGATCAGCTGAATGCCCGCGAAGATGATCCCTGCCACCATAGCGGATAAACCTGCCCAACGGATGAGGTTCGGGGTTGTTAGCTTCATTTTACTCTCCTGGTTACTCCCTTTAACGACTGTGGTCTGGCGGTTGGTATTCATGGGGTTGTCTCCTTTTCTGAACGATTGTGATCAGTGTCCGCGTTAACTTCCGGCGCGTTCACCGTTGGGATCAACGAGAGTGACGGCGACCAAGGGCAGGTTGAGATCACGCACTTTCCTGAGCAGGCCATGCAGGGCAGCCTGGTCCGCTACCGGGCCGGTTAGCAGAGTATCGCCGCTGGCTTCCCGCGTGAGAGTCAGCCCTTCAAACCAGGTGGTCCAGTGATGATCAAGGTGTCCCTTGATGCGAATCTCGTATAGTTCCGGCTCGTTATGATCCTCAGGCGATACGTCGGTTGCCTCCTGCTGCGTTTTGTGCAGGCTCCTCATAGGGATGACGCTCCTCGTGGTGGTGTGAGTGGTTGACTTCCACTACAAGATACACGTGCATGTGGGGAGACCGCATCCCCACATGTGGGGATGAATGTGGGGATAGTTCAGAGAGGATGCCGGAGAGATACCAGTGCTGCCAGGCATGCAGAAGAATGCCAGTCTAGCTGGCAGGGCAGTGCGGATGCTTGCTCGGGGCAGCGCCTGGGCAGGACTAGATCAAGTGAAGCTCTGTTGCCCGTTGGACGGCCGCTCGGCGAGTGGTGACGTTGAGTTTACTGTAGATGCTTTTGGTATGGGCGCGGACCGTGCTCAAGGCGATCATGAGCGCTTGGGCGATCTCCGGCCCAGAGAGCTCGGTTTTGAGTAATCGGAGCACTTCAAGCTCACGCGAGCTGAGTGCCTCAATGAGGGGCTGCAACGCGGGGGAGGTGGGGAGCGGAGAGTCGCCCGCGCTCCTCAGTTGCACAACTCCACATGCTGCCAGCAACTTGCCGGTATAGTCCGGCATGCTCCCGCGAGTGGCAGCGTCGAGCAGCAGTTGCGCCATAGGTGGGCCTTCGTCCACAAAGATGCGCACGTAACCCTCCGGCTCAGCCAGCATCAGAGCCCGTTGCAGCGGCACAAGCGCAGCAGGGATGTCGCCATGCATCTGGTGCGCCAGCGCCTGCAATACCAGGATTGCGATGACGCTTCCCGTTCTTTCCCCTCCTTCCGCTGCTTGGAGGAGTCGCTCCAGGAGTCCGGTTGCCTCAAGCAGGAACCGCTCTGCGCGTTTATGGTTGTACCGGGCCAGGAGCACCCTGGCCAGCGTGATGTGCTCGAACTCGCGCGGGTAGCTAAGGTCGTCGTGGGCGGACAGACCCTGCTCACGCACCCAGTCGAGGGCGTCACCCAGCCTCCCCTGGGCGAGCCACACCCGTGTCACGAGCGCCGCGACAGGACGCACATTGGGGGAAAAGGCACTCACATAGAGATGCTCGGCCTCGTCGAGCAGATCAAGCGCGCCATCCAGATCGCCCTCGACCTCTCGTAGTTGAGCCATCGCAACGCACCTACGATATCGGTTTTGTGGGAACCCGGTGTGCTCACCCAGCTCCGTGCTTCTCAGCAGGTGCTGCGTGGCGGCATGTAGATCGTTGTGCTCACGGTGGAGCTCACTCATTCCCACGTACAGGTCTGCCGTACCCCGCAGCACCGGCTGGGTACCCGGGGTGCCCTCTGGGCGCTGCTGCGCGGTTGCAAGTTGCAATCCTTGCTGATAGGTACGCATCGCCTCGCGGAGCCGACCCTGCGTGATGCAGATATCAGCCAGCGTGATTGCGCCGTTAATCGCGTCAGAGATGTTCCCGGCCAACTGCAAATGCGCCATGCCTTCGGCATACATCCGGTGCGCTGCCGCGAGATCCCCGTTCGCCCAGGCCGCAAGCCCCAGGAACGCCGCGCCCCCTCCGCGGCTGAGATGGTCGTCCTCAAGGGCGACATCGAGCACCCGCCGGGCGTATTTTATGGTGGCGGGCACATCGCCCAGCGCGAGGGCCTGTCCAGCACGGGCAACCGCGATTGCACCCGGGAGGCGGCGAAATGCCTCATCGTCCACGACCACCATCTGAGCCGCTGGTTGCATATCCGGGACGCCTTGGCCTGAAGGCCGCGCACACATCTCTGCGGCCGTGTCCAGCCACCGTTCGGCGTCCCGCAGGCGCTGCTCAACGCCATTGAGCTCGCCGCTATCGACTGACATATGGGCATACGCAACGCTGAGGACGGGTCTGACGTGGAGCAGCTCGTCGGGGAGCGCCTTGAGCCAGACAAACAACACGGCCTGCTGTCTCCTCCTGCTCATGGCTGGCACTGCCTGCTCGACCAGGGTCGCTGCCCGCTCAAAATCCTCAGCGGCGAACGCGTGACGAATCGCATCGACAATCGAGCCATGCTGCTCGTACCACGCGCTCGCGCGCCGATTCAGAGTAGAGACCTGCTCGGGCTGCTCCGCCCGCAAGTGCGCGGAGAGCACCTCGCCAAAGAGGTGATGATAGCGATACCAGTGCCGCCTGTCGTCCAGCGGAACCACAAAGAAGTTGCCGCCCTCCAGCGTCTCCAAGCGCGCCTGACCGTCCTCCTGGCCGGTGACGGCATCGCAGAGCGGACCATGCAACCTGTCGAGAATGGCGGTGTAGAGTAAGAAGCGGCGGACACCTTCTGGCTGACGCTCAAGGACCTCTGCGACCAGATAGTCCATGATGTAGCGGTGGTCTCCCGCGAAGGCTCGGATGAACCCGGCAACATCCTGGTGGCCCTGCATGGACAACGCGGCGAGTTGCAGGCCAGCAATCCAGCCTTCAGTGCGCGCTTCCAGAGCAGCGATATCGTCTGGAGCGAGGCACAGACCCATCGCAGAGTTGAGGAATTCGGCGGCTTCGGGGGGGGAAAA
>DASVVH010000122.1:0-13364 GCA_036386615.1 Ardenticatenaceae bacterium | reverse complement strand
TGGACGAAGCGGCAGTTCTTGGCGTTGATGCCCTGGATTCCTGAATTTGTATTTTCTATGTGACAGTTTGCTATATGAACGTGCTCGCAGTTATCAACATAGATGCCCGTTCCCCAGGAACTATCTTGTGGCGGGTCCGGGTAGATTTTACCCGCTCCAGTAAGTCGCAAGTCCCGAACAACAATCTGCTGCGAATTGTAAACCTCAATGAGCTTTATATCGCCCGGCCCGTACTCACCAGTTCCAACATCTACTTTAATCCGTGTGTTGTCTCCCTGGCCCTGCAATACAATCCCACTACGACCGATGACGGCTATAGGTGACGTAATGCGGTATGTTCCCTTAGGGATGAAAACCACGCCTCCGGTCGCGCCAAGGACGGTACTGGCGGCATCGGCGATAGCTGCGTTGATGGCTGGTGCCTCATCAGTCGTATTCCCGCCCTGGCCCCCGGAGTCGCCTTTAGCACCAAACAACACGACATTCCAGATAGGCTCGTCCGTCCACAACACGGTGGTCCCCGCCGCGTGCGCTTTCGAGAGCGCGTGGATGCTGGGCGTCGTCGTCGCGGTGGTGTTGGTGGTCTTGCGAATCTCACAGTTGGTAGTGTAGGGCTCAAAGATGAGCCAGATCCGCTTACCGCTATTGGCGAGAGTCGCTGAACTCAAAGTGACACTCGTTGCGCCCGCTACCGCATTGGCGGTTAGAGTGGATGAGCCAAGCGGCACGCCAGAGATAGCATGGGCAGCCTCAGGCTGAAGGGCAAGCCCTGCTCCCGCTACCATGGCCGCGCTGCCAATAGCAGCCGCGCCAAGGTGCTGGAGAATATTTCGGCGTGAGACGGTCCCTTGAGGGAGTTCTGAGGGGGTGTTGGGGGTCATACCGTCCTGATCCATCGTCAATGTCCTTCCTCTGATTGGGGGTAACAAAAATGAACCTGGTCTAAGAAGCTCCGTGAACGGCACGCTTCACTATCCTGGCCTTATCTCGGTTTTTGGCTTCTTTAGAAAAGATCTGTGCTCACAGTACGGGGCCAAATGGTTCGCTGTCTATAGTACCTCTTTCTTATTGACAGCCGTGCTACTGCCCCGGAAGCGATGAGTAACAATCCATGATGAGAAGCGATAGCCACTCAAGTTATCGCTTATGCTGTGCCATCAAGTCGAGCCAGGTTCCCTCAATGAGGCAAGGGAATGGCGAATCAAATCGTGTCGCCCACATCCTACTCCCCATCAGTCCCATTGGGCAGTAGGGCTGTGCGTTGAGCAGGGCTAAACGTGACTGTATCTATCAGCAGGACCTCCGCTTGTGGGTCAGCGCCGAGCAATAGAGTGGTTTCCTGCTCGTCCAATTGCTCGGCGGCTGCTCCGGGCGGAGCACCTTTCACACCAACTATGGAGTGCATCCATCTGAATTTGCCGCGCAGGTCCACCGCGCCACCGATGCTTGCAAGCGCAGCTACTCCCTCGTCGGTCAGACTGGCGGCAGCATCGTCCAGCGTCGTCGCGATGACGATGCGCCCCTCTGGAACCGTGCCAATGAACTCCGCCATCCGTTGCGACGCCTCTGGTGAGGCATCGGTATCGAAGGCATCCCACTTCTCGACGCCGCCCGCCTCATCCAGCACGACGACGGTATAGCCGCGCCCGTATCCCCTGCCCGCAATGCTATAAGAGTACAACTCGTCGCCAACGTAGATGTCTGCGAAATTCCCCAGGTCCGCCGCGACGCTACGAACCTTGATGCCTACAGGCGAAGTGACACCGGTTTGACCTATCACACGGAATGTCTCCTCGACGGCCCCTGTTGGCTCGTGCTCAATCTCAACCGTGTTGAGTCCCGGCAGAACCACCGGGGCAGGTATCAGAAGTTCTACTCGCTGCGTGCCCGGAGCAATCTCTGTAGTGGTCAGCGCCTGCCCATTCACGCGGACGGTCAGCCGGTGACTTACGTCAATGAGTGGGCGAACGTTGAATGACATCATGTACGCGGAATCAGGCTTTAAAAGGAGTTGGAGCACCGAACTCCTGCCTGTGGTAAGCGCCCATTGTTGTCCATCGGCGGTATAAAGAGAAGTGCTCCATCCCTGCGCCGGGAACCTGCGCCCCGTGTACATCGCGCGTAGTGGTATGTCGCGCAGGTCAATCTTGATAGCTCCTGGAACCGTCGCCGCCGGATTTCCAAAGCGGTAAACCCGGACACCCACCCAATCCTGAACCACCGTCGCGCGCTGAGCTAACCAGTCATCCGCGCGAGGAAGAAAATCCGGGTGCCCCCGCCCCCGGTAGACGCCCACGTCATCAATAAGATACCCGCTCCGCCCTGACTCCACCACCTGCTGTATAAACTCTGTGGAATGCGGCCAAACCGCAGGGAGGTAGCGCTGCATGCCCACCCACCCGGAACTGGAACCTGCCAGAATCAACTCGCCGGGTTTCCAGTTTTCCTGTAGGTAGCGCGCAACCCCCTCGAAGTCAGCTTTGTCGCGCTCATAGCCCGGAACAGATTGATAATAATCGCGCAGCGGGGCACGGTGCAGTACCAGAAGCACCACGCAGAGACCCGCCCACATGGCACCGTTCAGCAGCCATTGCCGCCGCGCAGTCTGGACTTCAAACGACTCAACGAGCCATGCGGTTATGATGGACAAACCCCGCGCCACCAGCAGAAGATAAGCTGGCAACACCAGAGTGAAGTAGCGGGAGCCTACCGCGTGACGAGGGTTCAACAGGAGCGCGAGCACGGGCAAGATTAGCAGGTGCAGCAAGTACGTGACTTCGAGGCGCTCCCTCCTGCGGGCAAACGCGTGCGCCACCCCAACGAGCAGTGAAACCGTCAACAGGATAGTTGCGTCAGGAGACCCATAAAGGTTGAACCACCGGAATGCCTCGGAGACCAGGCTTCGATTATTAGGGAAGTTACTGACAATATCCGACCGTAACTGGCCCAGACCTGCACCCTCGCCCCTACGCCCGACCACGTCCGGCAGGACGGACAGTTGAGGCACAAAGAGCACGAGCACGACGAGCAGGGTGCCAATCAAACTCAGCCACAAGCGCTTATCCCTTAACCTCTCATTCTTCACCAGCCAGAAAAACGTAAAGACAATCTGGGCACCCAGCAGGAGCACGACCAGATAGCTGGTGTACAGGTTCAGAATCGTGGCGACAGCGAATACGGCTAACCACCATAGGCGCTCCGTCTGGAGCGCCTTCCACAATGCCAGCGTGGCGGCAAGGGAAAAGAGGGTCAGCAGCGCGTATGGACGCGCCTCCTGTCCGTAATGAACTCCCATCGGAGCGAGCGCGAATAAAAACATCGCCAGCAGGCCGACTCTCGTTCCCAGAAGCTCCCTTCCGAGCCACGCCAGAAGGGGGATACTCAGGATACTCGCCAGGGTAAATGGCAGCCGCAGCGCGAAGTCGTTGTCCCCAAACAATCGCAGCGAGGCGTTGACGAGAACGAATGAGAGGGGCGGCAAATCGAAACTAAATTGGCGAGCGCGCCAGATTTCGGAGACTGGGCGCATTGAATCAATGTAGGTGTACCCCTCGTCGAACCAGATGCTCTTCCCGTCCAGTTGATGAAAGCGCAGGAATGCACCGAGCAAAACGATGAGGAGCGCCGCTATCATCGTGCTCCAGCGGCGCGGGAATACTCCTCGCCCCATTTCTGGAGGAAAGCTTCGTATCATGTGGGAGACCTCTTCACGGGCGTAGGTAGAACGGCTGAACGCTACACGAGGATGTCCGACATGGTGCGGCGGCCTTCCTGGTGCTAGTGTGTGCAAGGAGCACCGATAAGCAAAAAGAGCGCCATTCGGCGCTCTCTGCCTTCGGAGATAACAAGGACCATAGAAGCGAGGCCGAGCGGCAGGGCGGCAAAGTGCTCTATCCGTCAGCCTCTATAGTTCACGGCTACCCCAGACTGGATAGCTCTGTCTGCATACACACCACGCAGCTTCACATTATGTCAACCAATGCCTACATCTATCGCCCTCCAATGTAGGCTTTTGTCGGCCTTACTTCACATAACACACCTCGGCACTCCCACGTCCCCCTTTAACACACCTCTCCCCTCGAAACGTTCTACAAGGCCAGATGCCCCACTCTGCGCTATAATCATGGCAGCAGCGTTCGAGCATCCTCGAACACATCAACGATGCAAACTAGTGAGAAGCAATGAACAACAAAGTCATCTATTCGATGGTCGGGGTCGGCAAAGTCTACCCCCCCAACAAGCAGGTCTTGCGAGACATCTACATCTCCTTTTTCCTCGGCGCGAAGATTGGCGTCATCGGCCTGAATGGCTCCGGCAAGAGTTCGCTCCTGCGAATCATGGCCGGAATAGACAAAGACCACCTCGGCGAGACCGCCCTCGTGCCCGGCTACTCCATCGGCTACCTCGAACAGGAACCCCGCCTCGATGAGACCAAGACCGTCCGCGAGATAGTGGAGCAGGGCGTGCAGGAGGTCGTGGACGCCCTGCGCGAGTTCGACGAGATTAACATGAAGTTCGCCGAGGAGATGACCCCCGACGAGATGGACAAACTCATCCAGCGTCAGGGCGTGGTGCAGGAATCTCTGGACCGCCTCAATGCCTGGGACCTCGACAGCCGCCTGGAACTGGCGATGGACGCCCTGCACACCCCGCCCGGCGATACCCCCGTCTCCGTCCTCTCCGGCGGCGAGAAGCGCCGCGTCGCCCTCTGCCGCCTCCTCCTTCAGCAGCCGGACATCCTCCTGCTGGACGAGCCGACCAACCACCTCGACGCCGAATCCGTTGCCTGGCTCGAACAGCATCTCCAGCGCTACCCCGGCACCGTCATCGCCGTCACCCACGACCGCTACTTCCTCGACAACGTGGCGGGCTGGATACTGGAACTAGACCGGGGTCACGGTATCCCCTGGGAGGGCAACTACTCCTCCTGGCTGGCGCAGAAGCAGCAGCGCCTGCAACGTGAGGAGAAAGCCGAGTCCGAGCGCCAGCGCACCCTCCAGCGCGAGTTGGAGTGGATTCGCATGTCCCCCAAGGCGCGGCAGGCCAAAGGCAAAGCCCGCCTCAACGCCTACGAGAAGCTCATCTCGCAGGAGGCGCAGCGCGCCAGCGCTGACCTGGAAATCTTCATCCCACCCGGCCCGCGCCTCGGTGACGTGGTGGTCGAGGCCGAGGGTGTCTCAAAAGCCTTCGGCGACAACCTCCTCTTCGAGGATATGACCTTCGACCTTCCGCCCGGCGGCATCGTCGGCGTCATTGGGCCGAACGGCGCGGGCAAGACGACCCTCTTCCGCATGATTGTCGGCCAGGAGCAGCCCGACGCGGGCGAGTTCGTCACGGGCGACACCGTGAAGTTGGCCTATGTGGACCAGACCCGCGAGGCGCTGGACCCCAACAAGACCATCTGGGAGGAAATATCCGGCGGGCAGGAGCAAATCTCGCTGGGCAACCGCGTCGTCAACTCGCGCGCTTACGTCGCCCGCTTCAACTTCTCCGGCTCGGACCAGCAGAAGAAGGTAGGCTCCCTCTCCGGCGGCGAGCGCAACCGCGTTCACCTGGCGAAGCTCCTACGCTCCGGCGCGAACCTCATCCTCCTGGACGAGCCGACCAACGACCTCGACGTGAACACCCTGCGCGCCCTCGAAGAGGCGCTGGAAAACTTCGGCGGCTCGGCAGTAGTCATCTCGCACGACCGCTGGTTCCTGGACCGTGTGGCGACCCACATCCTCGCCTTCGAGGGCAACAGTCAGGTTGTCTGGTACCCCGGCAACTACAGCGACTACGAGGAAGACCGCCACCGCCGCCTCGGCGCGGCAGCCGACCGCCCCCACCGCATTGAATACAAGAAGCTCACACGCGCATAAACATGCTAATAGCAATGGCGGGCAGGGGCACGGGATGCTATGCCCCTGCCCGCCCCGTAAAACAGAGGAGGAGGAAGGACGATGCTATCACTAACGTTGAGCCAGCAGTTGAAAGAGGCCGGGCTGGAATGGCAGCCCGCCAACAATGACTTCTTCTCGGTTCCCTACCCACAGTTGAGCGAGCGCATATTCGTCATCACCGATATGACGGTGCTCATCGAAAAGCGCCACGGCCTGCCGATGGTCACCTTTCACGGCACGGCGGAATGGGCGATGGACCACGTACTGCTGGCGGAGGCCGTCTGGCTCCCGCGTGAGGATCAGGTGCGGACGCTCCTGGAACAACGCCTCATCGGAGAGCCGCAGCCTTCCATTCTCCTGAAAACCACGCTGGACGGCTACCAGTGCGAGATTCAGTTCCGGGGCGAAAGGCGCACCTTTGAAGCCTTCGGCGCGAGCGATGCCTACGGGCAGGCCCTCCGCTACGCGATGGAGCAGCCGCAGTAAATCCTTCAATGGGTAACGTGCTGCTCGTCCTCATCTCCGGCCTTCCCTGCACCGGAAAGACGAGGCTCGGCAAACGGCTCGCGGACGACCTGCGCCTCCCCTTCGTCAACAAGGATGGCATCAAGGAAACACTCTTTGATGCTATGGGTTGGAGTGACCGCGAGTGGTCCAAACGGCTGGGGGGCGCGAGCTACGACCTGCTCTTCTATTTCATCGAGTGCCAGCTTCGCGCCGGGCGATCACTCGTCGCTGAAAGCAACTTCTACTCCGACCACGCCCAGCGTCTCCTTGAGTTGAAGCAGCGATACCCATTCGAGCCGTTTCAAATCGAGTGCCGGACGAATGGCGAGGTACTATTGAAGCGCTTCAAGGCGCGTAGCGGGTCGGGCGAGCGCCACCCCGGCCACGTTGACCACCTGAATCTCGAAGAGTTCACGGAGCGCCTATTGCAGGGGCGCGGCGACCCTATCGAGATTGGCGGAACACATTTGGTAGTGGACACGACGGATTTCGCAGCTATCCAGTACGAGGCGCTTCTGGATGCTCTCCGGGCAGCCCTGTAGCATCAGCCATGCAATGAGGGGCACGGCATTCCTGCCGTGCCCCTCCGCTTATTAGCGAGCCTATCGCGCCTCTGCCAGCTTCTGGTAGAAGAGAATGGCCGTCTCGATACCCTTGTAGAACATCGAGAGCGTGAATTTCTCATTCGGCGCGTGAAGGTTGTCGTCCGGCAGGCCAAAGCCCATCAGCACGGTGTAGATGCCCAACTCCTTCTCGAAGGAGGCCACCACCGGGATAGAGCCTCCCGAACGAGTGAAGATGGGACGCGTGCCGAAGACCTCCTCGTAGGCGGCGCTGGCGCTCTGCATCGCCGGAATGTCGCGGGGAACGATGGCCCCGTCGCCGTGATGCAGTTGGCGCACTGTCACCCACGTTGTGGGCGGTGCCAATCCTTCGATGTGAGCCGCCACGAGGTCCGCGATTTTCCAGGGGTTCTGGTCGGGCACGAGGCGCATCGAGATTTTGCAGCCTGCCCGCGCGGGCAGCACCGTCTTCGGCCCCTCGCCGGAGAAGCCGCCCCAGATGCCGTTCAGTTCCAGGGTCGGGCGCGCAGTCGTCCGCTCAACCACCGTGTACTCGCGCTCGCCCCACGCCTGCGTTGCGCCCGTTTCGCGGAGCAGGCTCTGCTCGTCGTAGGGAACGCGCGCCAGTTCGCCCCGCTCCGCCGCGTCGAGGGGGCGCACGTCGTCATAGAAACCGGGAACGGTGATGGTCCCGTTCTCGTCGTGCAGTTGCGCGACAATCTCGCAGAGCGCCTGAACCGGATTGTGGACCGCGCCGCCATAGGCACCTGAATGCAGGTCGCCCCGCGCGCTCTCGACGTGGACTTCGAGATAGGCGAGGCCCCGCAGGCCGTAGACGATGGTGGGCTGCTCCTCGCTCAGGATGTGGCTATCAGAGATGACCGCCACATCAGCAGCAAGGCGTCCTTTGTTGGCGAGAATCCACTCGTCCAGGTTCGCGCTTCCCACCTCTTCCTCGCCCTCGAAGAGACACTTGACGTTGATGGGCAGCCTGCCGTCGGCCTGCATCAGCGCCTCAAGCGCCTTAACGTGGACCAGGAGTTGCCCCTTGTCGTCCGCCGCCCCGCGCGCGTAGAGCTTGCCATCGCGCTCCGTAGGCTCGAAAGGGTCACTCTGCCACAACTCCAGAGGGTCGGGCGGCTGCACATCGTAGTGACCATAGATGAGCACAGTGGGCGCGCCCTCCACGTGCAGCCAGTCGGCGTAGACGATGGGGTGCCCGGCAGTCGGCTCGACGGAGACATTTTCCAGACCTACACGCTGCAACTCTGCCTTCAGCCAGTCGGCGGCGGCGAGCATGTCCGGGCGGTGCTGGCTCAAAGCCGAGATGCTGGGAATCCTCAGGAACTCTTTTAACTGTTCCAGCGCTTCCTCGCGGTTGTCATGGGCATAAGCGATGGCATTCATCGTTGAATCTGCTCCTTTTCATATCAGAAGTGCGGGCATTGTAGGTAGAATCAAGCAGCCAGGGAATTACGAGGTGCCTCCCGCCCCACTCGCGTTCCTCAACTTTGCCATAACGCGAAGGGCCACTACCCTGTCTCTTCTACGGAGCGATGGAGCCTCTGATGACCGACCTGCTGAGATGGTTCCTTGCAGTTGAGATACTCGGGCTGGCCGTCCTACCCCTCGTGTGGCGGCTCTTCTCCATGTTCCCCACGCGCGGCACGGCCTACGCCCGGCCTTTCGGCTTGCTCGTCGTCGGCCTCATGGCGTGGCTACTCCCCACACTGCACGTAGCCCCCTACAGCCTCACCCTACTCTTCGCCTCCCTTGTGCTGGTCGCGCTCGGTTGCTGGATAGGCTGGGGTCGGTGGCTAGTCGGAGAGATTAACTCTCTCCGCGGGGCCGACTATCTCTCTCTCCTTTTGCCGGAGGTCGTCTTCTGGGTGGCAGTGGCCGCGCATGGCTGCATCATCTCGCTCAACTCCAGCATCTGGCTCTCCGAGAAGCCGATGAACTTTGCCATCGTTAATGCCATCAACCGCAGTGACTGGTTCCCGCCGCACGACCCCTGGCTGGCTGGTCACCCACTCAACTACTACTACTTCGGGCACGTTCTGATTGCCCTACTGGTTCGACTCTCGCAGGTGCCCACGACCATTGGCTTCTCGCTGGCGGGCGCGACAAGCACGGGGCTGATGGCCTCCACCATCTCCGCGCTCGTGCTGAACGCAACCCTCCGGCAGGGAACCGACGGCAAGGTGGCTCCATCCTCGCGGCATCTCTTCCCGATAGCGGCGGCTGTGGCGCTAGCCGCCGTCTGGATGGCGCTGGGTACGGGTAATCTGGTGCCTGTCCAGCAAGCCATCCGCGAACCAGCCATCTTGCAGAGGTGGCTTGCCGAAGGGGAAGCCGATTGGTGGAGAGTCCCATACCACGCGCATGGGCAGGGTGGCCTCTCCGAGTTGCCCTGGCGAACCTTCATGATGGCGTACCTGCACTCGTTCGCGGTGGCCTCCATCTTCCTCGTGCTGCTCTGCGCCTGGGCGCTCAGGGGATGGACAGTGGGGACCGCCAGCGACTCTACCTTCGCTCGACAACCCCGTTTGTGGTGGGCGACCCTACCTCTCGTGTGGGCGGGCACGGCCCTCATCAGCCCCTGGCTCCTCCCCGCGACCCTCCTGCTGCTCGGCCTCCTCTTCCTCTCACAGGCGCTGGCACTCGCCCGCCAGCGCCGGGAGCGGGCCACCTTCCTTCGCCAAGTAGCAGGGCTGAGCGTGGGATGGGCCTTCACCCTTCTGGTTCTTTTTCTCCTGCTCGCCGCGTTTGAACGGTCCTATCAGGCTCCCCCGCTACGGCCCACATGGACCCCGCAGACCGCCACCGCTATTCCATTTGGAACCTTCGCGTTACAGTCGGCGCTAAAATGGGTGGCTGTCGCAATCGTACTGGGTGGGCGGCTCTGGAGCTTCCCCTGGCGCAGGTGGTGGCCGCTCGTAGTGCTACCTCTCGCAGGGTTGTTACTCTTGTTGGCTCAAGGGCGGTTGGGTGCCGGGCCATTGATAACGATGCTGCTCTGCTGGCTCACATTCGTCACAGGACTGCGGCTCTACGTAGAGCGCCGGGAGGTTCCCTTCTCGCTGGTTCTCCTCTTCGTGGCCCTGGCGATGGATGCCCTACCCTACTTCGTCACCATCCATGATTCCAACGAGACGCTGTTCAAGTTTGGCTTCGTCGCGTGGCTCCTCACGAGTATAGGCGTCTTTATGGAGGTGGGAACCCTCTGGGCCAGAGGAGCCTTTCCCCAACGAATGGTCAGATATGGCCTGTTGGGAACGCTCGGCCTGATGCTGTTTCTGGGAACGTGGATGCCACTGCTTGCCACCGCCACACTCACCAACCAGTTCCGGGGGCCAGAAATGGGCAGAACGCTGGACGGTGCGACGGTCTACTTCCAGCGGCGAGACCCTGACGAGCTAGCGGCAATAGACTGGCTGAAGGAGAACGCGGGGGACAACCCTATAGTCCTGGAGGCGACGGATGCGGTCTACACGCACGGGGGGCGCGTCTCCGCGCTGACGGGATTGCCGACTTTAATCGAGTGGTACTCGCATGAATATCTCTGGCACGAGGGCCAACCTGCCGTTCACGAGGAGATTGGGCGGCGCATCGGAGATGTCAGTCTGATATACGCAACGACTGACACGCACATGGCACAGTGCCTACTCAAAGCGTATAACATCGAGTACGTCTTCGTGGGCCTCGTAGAGAGAGAACAGGCCGAGAGCCGGGCCGCGTCCGGCGACGCAACAGCATGGGACGCGCTCCACAAGTTCGGAGAGTTCATGGACCTGGTGTACCCGCCCACTGGGGCGGTGGAGCAGGGCGACGTTATCATCTACAGGCGGCGAGCCGGATCAGACGTGCAGCCGCCATGCCCTTGACTCTACGCATCAGGCCGTGGTGGACATCAAATACTCGATGGCCTCTGTCAGTTGTTCCAGGTTGCGGCACTCCAACATCCGGTCACAGAAGCGGGCGTAAAGCGGTGCGATGGAATCTCCCGTGCCCCAGCCCCATTCACTCTCCGGGTTGAGCCAGATGACCTTGCGGGCGCGCTCCTTCATCTCCTGAAGCGCCTCAATCTGCGGGTCGTAGAAGTTGGAGCGGCCATCGCCCAGAACAATGATTGTCGTGCGCGAGTTGATGGCGTCCCCATGATTGTCCACGAAGTCCCGGAAGGCCCGGCCAAAATCGGAGTGCGCCCAGTAGGTGATGTTCGACTCGCTGGTGGCGATGCGAACGGCCTCGTCTATATTGTTGCGCTCGAAGGTCTGCGACACCTCGTCCAGGTCACCGATGAAGACGAAGGAGCGAACGCGCCCGCGCTGCTGCTGGAGCGAGTAGACCAACTGAAGCATGAAGCGGCTGGCATTTCGCACCGACGAGGAAACGTCACAGAGCACGGCGATGTTGAGGCGGTTGCGCCGCTTCTGCTTCCAGCGTAGCTCAACGGGCACGCCGTTCGTCGCCATCGCCGCGCGCAGCGTGCGGTGAACGTCCAGCCTCCGGCTACCGCCCTGCTTGGCGCGCCGCGACCAATCTTCGCGCAGGCGGCGGGCCAACTGCTCCACCACCTCCTCCATCGCCTTGACTTCGGCCTCGGTGTAGCGCGAGAAATCCTTCTGCATGATGTCCTGCGCTTTGGGCGCGGGTGGGCGCTGCGTCTGAAGCTGTTTCTCGGCCCTGTCGTTCACCTCGTTCGCCACCCACTTCGGGAACAGTTCCTGTAGCTCCCACAGCCGCTCACGCACGCGCTGTGCCGCCTCGTAATCGCCCTGCCGCTGAAGCTGCTGGATGAGGCGCATAATCTCGCGCTGGAGGTTCTCCCAACCCATCTGGTCCAGCACGATGCGTGTGAACTGGCCGCGTTGGAGCATGGAGCGAAGCTGCGCCAGTTGTTCGGGACTCATATGCTGCAACATCTCCGCCGTGATGAACTGCACGTTGCCCTGAAGGAGCGCCTGCGCCATGTCGCTCATGCCGCCCATCTGCTCCATCGCCTGCCGCATCGCCTCGTCGTACTCGTCGTCGCCGCTCTCGCCCGGCTTCGGCAGCCCGTGCCCGAACATCTCCTCGATGGGAATGTCGCTGGGGTTGTCGGTGAAGTAGGCGTCGAACACCTCGTCGAAGAGGGGGATGTCCTTGGTGCGCTTGACCAGCGAGGCCCGGAGCGCCGCCTTGAAGAGGGGGCGGTTCTCCATGCCGATGGCGGTGGCTGCCCGTGCCCCGTCCAGCGACTCGCTGACGGAGACGCGCAGCCCAACGCGGCGCAGAATCTGGATGAAGTTGACCAGAACGTCGTCCATGAACGGCTCCCTATCTAGTGATGCCAGTGGCGCGGGGGAACAGTTTAAGTATGACAGACGCAACGGGCAATTTCAACCCGCCCGAACAGGCAGGCGGCGCGCCTCATCTGTATTCAGGACGCCAAATCGCAACCATCCCTCCCGAAAGGACAACACCGAGGACGCCACCAGGGACAGTCGGCGGGACGCGCGCGAGTATGATTAGGGAAGAGTTCAGTCAGGACGCGCCAACACAATACCGATAGCGGGCGCTCCGGGCGGACACACACTTATAAATCATACCGATAGTTTGCAAGGAGATAGTAACATGGCCTGGATCATCGATCCCACACATTCCACACTCGAATTCCGCGCGAAGCACATGATGTTCACGACGGTGCGCGGCCAGTTCGACTCGTTCCAGGGGACGCTCAACCTGGACACCGAGAACCCCGCCAACTCCATCGTCGAGGGCACTGTCGAGATCGCCAGCATTGACTCCGGCGACAACAACCGCGACACCCACCTGCGCTCGCCCGACTTCTTCGATGCCGAGAACCACCCGCAGATGACGTTCCGCAGCACCCACATCGAGCATAAGGGCGGCAACGAGTTCAAGGTCTACGGCGACCTCACCGTTCGCGGCAACACCCGCCAGATTGTCTGGGACGTTGAGGCGGCCGACCTGGGCAAGGACCCTTGGGGCAATCTGCGCCTCGGTTTCAGCGCCGAGACGAAGATTAATCGCAAGGACTACGGCCTGAACTGGAACGTCGCGCTGGAGACGGGCGGCTGGCTGGTCAGCGAGGAAATCAAGATTTACGCCGAGGTGCAGGCTGTGCAGTCCGTTGAGGACGCGAAGGAGACCGCCGAGGCCGAGACCGAACTGGTTTCCGCCTAATTCAATACTCGAACAGCGATACGAAAAGCGAGAGGGCGTCACTATGGACGCCCTCTCGCTCTTTTTGTTTCCAATCTATGAAGCCAAAGCTTTGTCTAAATTTCGTCTCTACGCCAGCAAGAACCTCAGTACAATACTGAGCAAGAAACACGTTGCTATGCCCCACGATGCAGCCTGCCTATCATCGTTCGTGCGATGCCTCACAACCAGGCCCACAACG
>DASVVH010000121.1:0-4521 GCA_036386615.1 Ardenticatenaceae bacterium | reverse complement strand
AATCAGGAGCAGGACGATGGCCGTTCCAAAGAAGGAGACGAAGCCCGCGAACTGAATGAGCAGCCCCCAGCCGACGTATTCCTGCACCGCCTCCACGTCGCCCGTCATGCGCGACATAATCTGCCCCGTTGGCATGGCACGGTAGAAGCTCGTCGGGAGGGTTTGCAGCTTGGTATAGAGTTCGTTTCGCAGGTCGCGGACGACGTTCTGGCCGACGATGTGTTGTAGCTGCCACTGGATGTAGCCGAAGGTCGAGCGCAGAATCTGCAAGATGAAGAGCAGCGCGGCGTAGCGGATGACCAGATTCATCTGCCCCGCTCCCACGCTGTCAATCGCCATGCCGAAGACGAACGGCGTTATCAACTCGCCCACGACCATCATCACGACGAGCACCCCGGCGAGGGTGAAGGAGCCTCGATAGGGTCGAACGTAACTCAACAGCCGACGGAAATTACTCATGGTTCACCTCTTTGGATATGGACATCCATTATCTCTCGGACTCGCGACGGGTTCGGATGGAAACGGGCGCGGGACAAATAAAAACCCCGCAGGCCATTGGATTGTGCCTGCGGGGTTGGACACCCGGTGGAGAAAATAAGGGTCTTAGGTACAAAGAGTCCTTACTCTGCCTGGGGAGAGTCCTGCCAATCGCGAGGCACAGACACGCGCGAAGAGCGCGGCGCTCGTAGCGCCGCTCCGCACGATGAACGTGGTCCTATGTCGCATCGACAACCTCTCCTGAAAGCATCATGCCACGCTTAACCTCGTGGCTCGTGGAGCAGTATAACCGCACTTGGGGCGGATGTCAACCGTTGGGCAGAATTTCCTGTGCATCTGGAGTTCGAAGCACACGAGGCACGCCTATCCCTTTGACAGAAGCCTGGAGCAAGTTAAAATGTCGCTCCAACATGGGCGTTCGGATGGTTCCTCTGTAGTCCGCCCATCAGGCCGGAGAGCATAGGTTCGGCTACGGTTTCTCCCGTACTCGACAAGAGCCTCGCTGCATGTCAGGGCTTTTTTGATGCCGCCAAGATAGATGTGCCGCGCGAGGAAAGCGACAAGGTGCGTTGAGAACCACGAAGAGCCAGATTTCTTCCTATCATATCCAACTTCGTCTCTTCCTCCTTCCGTACCTGCTGGGGACTGCCTTCCTCGTCGTCCTGCCCGCGCTGGCGACGGTAGGCGTCGCTTTCACGGAGTACAACACCGTCGCGCCGCCGCGCTGGGTCGGGCTGGACAACTTCCGGCAACTGCTCGCCTCGCCGCTCGTTCGGCTCTCGCTCTGGAACACCTTTCTCTTCGCGGCGCTGGCCGTGCCTCTGCGCCTCCTTGTCGCCTTCGCTCTCGCGCTGCTGTTGCAGTGGCGCGGGCGGCTGTCGGGCTTCTATCGCGCCTCCGTCTATCTGCCCACCGTCATTCCCGAAGCGGCCTACGGGCTGATATGGCTGTGGATTTTCAACCCCGTCTACGGGCCGCTCAACCTGCTTCTGCAACTGCTGGGCTTGCCCGCGCCCGCGTGGCTGGTGGAGCCTGAAACCGCGCGGCTGGCAATCGTCATCATGCTGGTCTTTCAGATGGGCGAGGGCTTTCTTGTCCTGCTGGCGGGGCTGCAAAATATCCCCCGTTCCTACTACGAGGCGGCGGTCGTGGACGGCGCGAGTGGCTGGCAATCCTTCCGGCACATCACGCTGCCTCTCATCGCGCCCTGGCTGCTGCTGCTGACCTTCCGGGATTTGCTGGCGAGCGTGCAGAATACCTTCGCCCCTTCCTTTATTCTGACCTACGGCGGGCCGTACTACGCGACGACCTTTCTGCCCCTGCTGGTCTACGAGTTGGCCTTCGACTTCTTCGACTTCGGGCTGGCGGCGGCCCTGCTCGTCTTGACCTATGTGGTCATGGCGGTGTTGATAGTCGGCATTATCCGGCTGGTGGGAGTGAGTGGAAGCAATGATTTCTAGGTTGAGGCTCGGCACGCGCCATCTGGTCGGCATGGCGGTAGCGGCCCTCTTCATCCTGCCGCTCTATTGGGTGCTCGTCACGTCGCTGCGCCAGCCGGGGCTGCCGCCGCCGCCCTCGATTGAGTGGTGGCCGCAAGCGCCGCACTGGAGCAACTACGCTGAAATCTTCCGCCTCGTGCCACTGGGCCAATACACCCGCAACTCGCTCTTCGTTGTCGCCTTCGCGGTGCCGCTCACGCTGCTGACGGCATCGCTGGCAGGCTTTGCGATGGCGCAACTGCCCGACGCCCAGCAGCGCCGCCTGCTCCTGGTAAGCATTATCCTCCTGATTATTCCCGCCGCCTCCGTGTGGCTCTTCCGCTTTCAGTTGTTGCGCTGGATAGGGTTGCTGGATTCGCTCTGGGCGCTGATTGTTCCCGCGCTATCCGGCAGCAACCCGCTATTCGTCCTGCTCTTCTTCTGGGCCTTCCGGCAGGTTCCGCCCGAACTGTACGAGGCGGCGCGGCTGGACGGCGCGAGCGCGGTGACGGCGTGGTGGCGCGTAGGGCTTCCCCTCGTTGTGCCGACGAGCATGGCGGTGGCGGTGCTTACCTTCGTCATGTATTGGAGCGACTTCGTCAGCCCGGTTCTCTACCTGCATGAGCCTCTGGATTACACCCTGCCAGTAGGGCTACAGATTTTGAATCAGGTTGGCTCCACGAATTGGCCCCTGCTGATGGCGGGAGCCGCCTTCATGACCATTCCCATCGTCGTGCTCTTCGCCGTGCTACAGCGCTTTTTCCTTCACGATATGTCCCTGTCCAACCTGTTCAGCCGCAATTAGAACAGGTTGCCCTGTGCGAGAAAGGCAGGTTGCCATGCGTCTATTGAAAGCAGTGTGCGTCGTTGCCGTGTGCTGTTTGGTGCTCGCGGGCTGCAATCGTGGAGCAGCCACGCAGGAGCGCGTCTCCTTCATGCTCTTTGGCGACCCGGCGGAACTGGCCGCCTATGAGAGCCTGGTAGAGGCGTTTGAGGAGGGCCACCCGGAGGTGGATATTGCCTTGAGTCACATCCCCGACCAGGGCGACTACCGCCAGCGGCTGGCGGCGGGCTTCTCGGCGGGCGAGCCGCCGGACGTGATGCTGCTGAACTACCGGCGCTTTGCCACCTTCGCCGCGCAAGGGGGTCTGGAACCGCTAGGGCCTTATCTTGAGCAGAGCGACGTTATCGCGGCGGGCGATTTCTACGAGCCTACCATCGAGGCGTTTCAACTGGACGGCCAACTCTGGTGCATTCCGCAGAATATCTCCAGCCTTGTGGTCTACTACAACCGCGATCTCTTCGACGCGGCGGGCCTGCCCTACCCCTCCGACGATTGGACGCGCGACCAGTTCCTCGAAGCGGCGCGGGCACTGACGCGCGACGTGGATGGCGACGGCACGACTGACCAGTACGGCGTGGGCATCGAGGCCAGCGTATTCCGGCTCGCACCCTTTGTCTGGCAGGATGGCGGCGACATTGTGGATGACCCGGCCAACCCCACGCGGCTCACCCTGGACAGCCCCGAGGCCCTGCAAGCGTTCCAGTGGTTCGTGGATTTGCAGAGGCAGGAGCACGTCGTGCCGGACGAGGTCGCCGAATCCGCCCAGCAGAGCGAGGACCGCTTCCTGAACGGAACGCTCGCCATGTACTTCAACAGCCGCCGGGGCGTGCCCACCTATCGGACCATTGAATCATTCGAGTGGGACGTGGCCCCCCTGCCGCGCGGCGAGCAGGCGGCGGGCATCCTCCACAGCGATGCCTACTGCATGGCGAACACCACGCAGAACAAGGACGCCGCCTGGACCTTCATCGAGTACGCGAACTCGGTAGAGGGGCAAACGATTGTGGCGGAATCGGGCCGCACCGTGCCCTCGTTGCGCGCGGTTGCGGAATCCCCCGCCTTCCTCGACCCGGAGCAGCCCCCCGCGAACAGCCGTATCTTTATAGACACGATTCCCGTCATCCGCCGCGTCCCTATAATGACGACCTGGGTGCAAATCGAGGAGACAGTTGGCGAGGAGGTTGAGCGTGCCTTTTACGGGCAGGTCTCGGTTGAAGAGGCGGCGGCGACGGCGGCCTCGCTCACGCAGCAGTATTTCGATAAGGCCAGTGCCGGGCAAGAATAGAAGTCGCCGGGCAGGGAGCAAGGGTTGGGGAATGGGTCTCATTCTCCAGCCTCCCCCGTGCTGACGTAGCCCCTGCGATTATGAGATTCCTCCATCTTCTCTAAAACCCAACTTTGGGGCTGGACAACCCCTTACTTTTCCTGTATAATCCTGCGGAACAGATTTTCTCTTGAGCTTGGTCTCTATGCGTAAAATGCTGGAAGCGCCTGCAATTGCCTGTATGGGTGCAGCATGCTGGGTGGATGCTTCACTCCGTTCAGCATGACAAGGGGAGGTGGTTCGCTTGCAGTTGCCTTCAACACCTGCGTGACAGAGCCACTTTATGTTTTTACAGATAGACACTTAAGGAGTCACCCGTGTCTATGACTTTCCCCCCTCTCCCTATCACACGCCCATCGCTGGCGCGCCCTTGCTGT
>DASVVH010000120.1:0-8335 GCA_036386615.1 Ardenticatenaceae bacterium | reverse complement strand
CGGTAGACCATCAGGATACCCAGCGTCGTCAGAATCTTGGCGCGCAGGTCAGGCAAGCGGAAGGCGTTCTGTACCGCTTGAAGCATAGGGAATCTCCTCGTTCAGCCTAAAACGACGTCAGGGGCGCGTGGAGAGAATCCACCGCGCCCCTGGCACACAACACGATTTTAGCTTTCAAGCCCGGCAGCCGGGGTCTCGTCTTCCGGGGCGAGGGGGCCAGCAGGCGACTCATCCGCGAGCACTTCGCCCGCCGGGAAGCCGGTGCTCGCCTCGCCGACAGGGGCGGGGCTGACGGGAACCTCCTGGATGGGGCCGGGAGGGAGCGGCGCGCCCTCGACGAGGGGCTGCTCCTCGGTGCTGGTCTCCGTCTCGTCATAGGCGACTTCGACGGCGGTGCCGCCGACGGCGGCAATCTTCTCGCGGGCACCCTTGCTGAAGGCGTGGGCGTGAATGGTGAGCGCCTTGGTCAGGTCGCCCTCGGCCAGCACCTTGACGGGGTTGGTGCCCTTTTTGATGAGGCCGCGCGCGAGCAGGGTAGCGGGGTTGATGACCTCGCCCGGCTCGAAGATGGTCTCCAGGCGTCCCACGTTGACGATGCGGTAGGGGACGCGGAAGATGTTGGTGAAGCCACGCTTGCGGGGCAGGCGGCGGACGAGGGGGAGCTGACCACCCTCGAAGTAAGGCTCTTTGGTGCCGCCGGAGCGGGAGCCCTGACCCTTGACGCCGCGACCACCGTAGGTGCCGCCCTTGCCGGAGTTGCCACGAGCCACTCGCTTGCGCTTCTTGGTGCTGCCCGGCGCAGGACGCAGATCGTGCAGATTGATTTTGTTCTCGTTTGCCATTGTTAGTTTCCTATCGGCCCCTACATCCGGGCAGTAGGGGCAAGTCAATCGTGATGCGGGATGCGAGATATGGGATACGGGTATCCCGCATCTCATATCCCGTATCTCGTATCAGCCGTTGGTCGTTTCCAGTTCGCTGGCGTCTACGGGTTCCCAGGTGACGAGGTGTTCGACGGCCTTGCACATGCCAAGGATGACAGGGTTGGACTCGTGAATCTTCGCCTGGCCGAGCTTCCGCAGGCCGAGGGCCGCGACGGTGCCCTTTTGCTTCTTGTTGTACCCGATGCTGCTCTTGACGTAGCGCACGCGGATGAATTGCGGGTTGGTGTTGGTATCAGCCACGAGCCTGCTCCTCGACCTTGTACCAGGGGGGCGTGACCTGGGCGAGGGTCTTACCCCGCCGGACCGCTTCCTGTTCGAGGTCCTTGAGTTCGCCCAGCGCCTTGAAGGTGGCGCGGACGACGTTGAGCGTGTTGTTGCTGCCCAGGGACTTCGTGAGAATGTTCTGGATGCCCGCCGCCTCGACGACGGCGCGCGCGCCACCGCCCGCGATCACGCCCGTACCGGGGGAGGCAGGCTTCAGCAGCACGCGGGCCGCCGAGTCTACCGCCTCAATGGTGTGCGGGATGGTGTAGTCGAGCATGGGCACGGTAATCATGGACTTCTTGGCGGCCTCGACACCCTTGCGAATCGCTTCGGGAACCTCACGGGCCTTGCCGATGCCAATGCCGACGCGCCCCTTGCCGTCGCCGATGACGACGCAGGCGCGGAAGCCGAAGCGGCGACCACCCTGGACGACTTTCGCCGTGCGGGCGATGGCGACTACCTTCTCTTCAAATTCCGGTGTCTCGCGCCGCTCTTCTCGCTGTTTGCGTTCTCGTTTTGCCATTATCTTTTCCTCAGATGTGAGATGTGCGATGTGGGATATGGGATAACGACGGACAATGATTAGACCTTTGCAGATGCACTGTCCATCTCATATCTCACATCCCATATCTTCTATCCCTAGAACTCCAGGCCACCCTCGCGGGCACCGTCGGCGAGTGCCTTGATGCGGCCATGATACTTGTAGCCGCCCCGGTCGAAGACGACGGTGTTGATTCCGGCGGCCTTCGCGCGCTCGGCGACGAGGGTGCCGACGCGCTTCGCCGCCTCGACCTTCTTGAGGCCCGCGACGGCCTCGCGGAGTTCGGCGTCCTGGGTGCTGGCGGCGGCGAGCGTGTGGCCGTTGAGGTCGTCAATCACCTGAGCGTAGATGTTGGTCAGGCTGCGGAAGACGTTGAGGCGAGGGCGCGCGGTGGTGCCTTCTACTTTGCGTCGGACGCGCGTGTGCCGCCGGATGCGGGCCGCGCGCGTGGAACGGCGCTGTTGTCGTTGACTCATTTTCCTTACTCCTGCGCCACTTTCGCCCCGCGAGGCGGGCCTGAAAGTGGACTTCGTGATGTAGCTACTGCTGTTAAATAGCGTATAGGTGCTAATGTGAATGGGTGGGCGGCGGGCGGGTCTCAGACCCGCCCCTACGGGTCCGGCGCGCAGACGGGTGGTGTAACCCGTACCACGCGGGCGGGCACAAGGCCCGCCCCTACTTCTTGCCAGCCTTGCCAGCCTTGCGGCGGATGGTCTCATCGCTGTAGCGGATGCCCTTGCCCTTGTAAGGCTCCGGCGGGCGGTAGCCGCGAATCTCGGCGGCAACCTCGCCCACGTCTTCCTTGTTCGCGCCAGTGATGATGATGTTCTTGTTGCCGCGCGGCACCTCAAAGGCGACGCCCTGCGGCGGCACCACGTTGACGGGGTGCGAGAAGCCAAGGCTCAACACGAGGTTCTGGCCCTGCGCCTCGGCGCGGTATCCGGTGCCCTCGATGACCAACTCCTTGCGGAAGCCCTCGGAGACACCCTGCACCATATTCGCAATCACGGCGCGAATGGTGCCGTGCATCATCTTGTGCTGCTTGGCATCGCTGGGGCGCGTGACGACGACGGTGCTATCTTCCAGCGCCACATTGATGCCGCTGTCGCCGGGGAAGGCACGGCTCAGGGTGCCCTTCGGCCCCTTGACGGTTACTGTCTCCCCATCGAGCGAGACGGTCACGCCCTGCGGGAGGGCGATAGGTCGCTTACCAGTACGGGACATGTTCTCTCTCCTCCTACCAGATGTAGCAGAGGACCTCGCCGCCAACGCCCATGCGCCGCGCCTGGCGGTCGGTGACGACCCCACGCGAGGTGCTGAGGATGGCGACCCCTACGCCACTGAGGACCCAGGGAATCTCGTCCTTGCCTTTGTAGACACGGCGACCCGGCTTGCTCACGCGCTTCAGGTCGGTGATGATGGGCTTGCGCTCCTCATCGTACTTCAGGTGGACGCGCAGTTGAGGGTGCCCCTCGCCGGACTGAACCTCGTCCACCTTCGCGACGTACCCCTCCGAGAGGAGGAGATCGGCAATCGCGCGCTTCACGTTGCTGTGCGGCATCACCACGTAGGCGTGCTTCGCCATCTGGGCGTTGCGGACGCGGGCCAGCATGTCACCAATCGGATCTGAAATAGTCATCTTGCTCTCTCCTGCGCCTTACCAGCTCGACTTGACGATGCCCGGAATTTCACCCCGGAGGGCCATTTCACGGAAGCAGATGCGGCAGAGCTTGAAGCGGCGCATGTACCCACGGGGGCGACCACAGCGCTCGCAGCGATTCCGCACACGGACCTCGAACTTGCGTTTACCTTCGCGGGCAATCATTGATTTCTTTGCCACGGTTCTCTCCTATCGGTTGTCGCCGCCGCGCGTACGGAAGGGCATGCCGAGCATGGTCAGCAGGCGACGCCCCTCCTCGTCGGACTTGGCAGTGGTTACAATCGTGATTTCCATGCCCCGCAGGCGATCAATCTTGTCGTAATCAATCTCAGGGAAGGCAAGTTGCTCGCTCAGGCCCAGCGTGTAGTTGCCGCGCCCGTCAAAGGCGTCCGCCGAGATGCCCCGGAAGTCGCGCTGGCGGGGGAGCGCCACGTTGATGAGACGGTCCAGGAAGCTCCACATGCGGTCGCCGCGCAGCGTCACCTTCACACCAATGGGCTGCCCCTCGCGCAGGCGGAAGTTTGCCACACTCTTCTTGGCGCGAGTCACGACAGGCTTCTGCCCGACGATAATCGTCAAGTCGCCACTGGCCGCCTCGATAGCCTTCGCATTGGTGAGCGCCTCGCCCATGCCAATGTTAATCACTACCTTCTGGATGCCCGGCACCTGCATCGGATTCTTCAAATTGAGGTCGTTCTGGAGCGCGGGTGCTATGCGCTCTTTGTATTCCTGCTGTAGACGTGTTGCCATTTTTCTCCTCGTCCTCCCAGACCGCGACGCGCTTTGGACGCCGCGCCCGAAAGTAACGACCCGGTGGGCCGCCCAATGGCGGACCCACTGGGCTGTTGTTATTTCTTATCTACGGCTTTGCCGCAGTTCTTGCAGACACGGACCTTCTTACCGCTGGAGCGGTCAACGCCCATGCGGGACGGCTCGCCACAATTCGGGCAGACGACCATCACGTTGGAGTGATGGAGGGGAGCCTCGCGCTCGATGATGCCTGCCTGGGTCCGTACCCCGCCCGTGCGGCGCTGGTGCTTCTTGACGAGGTTCACGCCCGCCACCACGATGCGGTCATGGTCGGGGTCGTGCTCGCCCTTGGAGTGGCCGTACTTGACGGAGCCGCGCACGATGCGCTGAACCTCGCCGCGCTGGCCCTTGTGATTTCCAGCGACCACCTCGACGGTGTCGCCCTTCTTGATGTTCATCTCCCTATCCTTCCTCGCTGCACAGGCGTTCGCCGCGACTGGTCATTATACCACAATTTTCCCAAATCCGGCGCGGCCCTGTGCGGGACGAAGGCGCTCCAACGGAGCGCCCCTACTACAGCACTTCCGGGGAGAGCGACACAATCTTCATGAAGCCAGCGTCGCGCAGTTCGCGCGCGACAGGGCCGAAGATGCGCGTGCCCCGAGGGTTGTTGTTGTTGTCCAGGAGGACCGCCGCGTTCTCGTCAAAGCGGATGTACGAACCATCCGCGCGCCCGTGCTCCTTCTTGGTCCGCACGATGACGGCACGCACCACGTCCCCCTTCTTGACGGCGGCATTCGGCTGCGCGGCCTTGACCGAGCAGACGATGATGTCACCGAGGCTGGCATAGCGGCGCTTGGCCCCGCCGAGCACCTTGATGACCAGCAGTTCGCGGGCACCTGAGTTGTCGGCGACTTTCAATCGAGTCTCTTGCTGTATCATCGCTTAGACCCTTTCTGGCCTTTCAAGAATCTCCAGCAGGATCCACTTCTTGGTCTTGCTGTACGGCTGCGATTCCAGAATCCGCACGCGGTCGCCCTCCTGGGCCTCGTTGTTCTCGTCGTGCGCGTGGAACTTCTTAGAGGTGCGGAGCACCTTCCCGTAGAGCGGGTGCCGGGTGACACGCTCTACACGCACGGTGATGGTCTTTTCGCGTTTGTCGCTGACGACGACGCCTTCGAGTTGCTTACGTTGTTCGCGCATGATTACTGCTCCTGCTGGGCCTCGTACTCGGCCCAAATCTCGCGTTCCCGCTGCACCGTCTTCAGGCGTGCAATCTCTTTGCGGACGCGGCGAATATCACGGTTATTTGTGAGCTGGTTGGTCGCGTGCTTGAAGCGGAGGTTCCACAACTCCTCGTAGGATTCCTGGAGGCGCTGGTTAATCTCGTTGTCGCGTAGCTCGCGAATATCGGCTGCGGTGGTCACAAGCCACCTCCCTCGCCAGCGCCAGCGATGCTCTGCTGGGCGCGGCTGACAATCTGGACCTGGATGGGGAGCTTGTGGCCCGCGAGGCGGAACGCTTCCCGCGCCTGCTCTTCCGTGACCCCACCAATCTCGAACATGATGCGGCCCGGCTTGATGACGGCGACGTAGTGGTCCACCGCGCCCTTGCCGGAACCCATGCGGGTCTCGGCGGCACGCTGCGTGACGGGCTTGTCCGGGAAGATGCGAATCCAGAGCTTTCCGGTACGGCGCACGTAACGCTGGATGGTGCGGCGCGCCGCCTCAATCTGGCGGCTCGTAATCCAGGCAGGCTCCATCGCTTGCAGCCCGAACTCCCCAAAGTTGACCTGGGTGCCGCGCTGGGCCTGGCCCTTCATGCGCCCGCGAAATTGCTTGCGGTACTTCATTCGTTTCGGCATTAACATGGCTATCGTTTCCTTTCCCCACTCAGCAACGCTCTAGCCAGGCGCTATTGAGCCGTGTTGGCTTGGGGTGCGTGTGCGGCTTCGGGCAGAATCTCGCCCTTGTAGACCCACACCTTCACGCCAATCTTGGAATAGGTCGTCGTGGCCTCGACCATGGCGTAGTCAATGTCGGCGCGCAGGGTGTGGCGCGGCACGCGCCCCTCCTGTGCGTCCTCACGGCGAGCCATGTCACCACCACTGAGACGACCGGAAATCGAGATACGCACGCCCTTCGCCCCGGCGCGCATGGCGCGCTGGATGGCCTGCTTCATCGCGCGGCGGTGGCTGACGCGGCGCTCCAACTGCTGGGCGATGCTCTCGCCAATCAGGTAGGCGTCGGTGTCGGGGCTGGTAATCTCGTTGATTTCAATCTTAAATTTCTTGCTGGTCAGCTTCTCCAACTCTTCGCGGAGCTCCTTGACGTTCGACCCCTTGCGGCCAATGATGATGCCCGGCTTGGCGGTGCTAATCGTCAGCGTGACCTGATTCGGGAAGCGCTCGATCTGGATGTTGCTGATGCCAGCGCGCCCCAACTTCGTGCGGATGAAGTTACGGATGAAGATGTCCTCTTGCAGGAGGTCGGCGTAGCGCGCGCCCTCCGCGTACCACTTGGCCTTCCAGTCCTTAATCACACCAAGGCGGAAGCCGTAAGGATGTACTTTGCGTCCCAAGGTTCACTCTCCTTCAGTCAGTTAGAGGCTGCGCTCGCGCAGCACAACGGTGATGTGGCTGTTGCGCCGCTCAATCGGCTTGAAGCGCCCGCGAGCGCCGAAGCGACGCCAGCGGCGGGTGGGAGCCTCGTCGGCCATGATGGCGGCGACGTACAGGTCGTCGCGGCTCAGGCCGAGGTTCTCCTCCGCGTTGGCGGCGGCGCTGGCGATGACTTTGCGAACGGGCTTGGCCGCGCGCTGGGGCATGAACTCCAGGCGGGCAAGCGCCTCGTTCACACGCATGCCGCGCACCACATCCACAACGAGGCGAACCTTCTGCGCGGACATATCAAGGTATTTGGCTACCGCTCGTACTTCTGGCGTTTCCATAATCTATAATCCTCCGACCTTAGCGGCGAGCCTTGGTCTTCTTGCCGCCCTCGTGCCCACGAAACATGCGCGTCGGGGCGAACTCGCCCAGCTTGTGACCCACCATGTTTTCGGTGACGTAGACGGGAACGTGCTGGCGACCATTGTGGACGGCGATGGTGTGACCGACCATCTGCGGGAAAACCGTGGAGGCGCGGCTCCACGTCTTGATGACGGTGCGCCTGCCGCTCGTATTCATCTTCTCGACCTTCGCCAGCAGCTTCGGCTCGATGAAGGGCCCCTTTTTGAGGGAACGTGACATCTTGTATCTCCTCTCTGATGAGCGGGGTGAGGGGCCGATGGCCTCTCACCCTGCCTAACAGGTGCTACCGGCGCTTCGTCGTGCGACGGCGAATAATGAGCTTGCCCGACTTCTTGTTGGTCCGGGTGCGGAAGCCCAGGGCAGGCTTGCCCCAAGGCGTCTTCGGCCCGGCGAGTCCGATGGGGGCCTTGCCCTCACCACCGCCGTGCGGGTGGTCCACCGGGTTCATCACGGAGCCGCGCACCGTCGGGCGCTTGCCCATGTGGCGCTTGCGGCCCGCCTTGCCAATCTTGATGTTCTGGTGCTCCGAGTTGCCCACCGTGCCGATGGTGGCGCGGCAGAGAACGTGGACGCGGCGAAGCTCGCCACTGGGCAACCGCAGGGCGGCGTAGTTGCCCTCCTTGGCGACGAGCTGCGCGCTCGTGCCCGCTGAGCGCGCCATCTGCGCGCCCTTGCCCGGCTCCAACTCGATGTTGTGAATCGTCGTACCGACCGGAATGTCGCGCATCGCCATCGCGTTGCCGACCTCGATTTCCGACTCCGGGCCGCTCATCACGGTCTGCCCGACGCGCAGCCCCTGCGGGGCGATGATGTAGCGCTTCTCGCCGTCGGCGTAGACCACCAGGGCGATGTTCGCCGTCCGGTTCGGGTCGTACTCGATGGTCGAGACGCGGGCAGGAATGCCGTCCTTGGTGCGCGTCCAGTCAATGATGCGGTACTTGCGCTTGTGGCCGCCGCCCCGGTGCCGCACGGTGATGCGCCCGTGATGGTTGCGCCCGCCATGCTTCTGAAGCGCGACGGTCAGCGACTTCTCCGGCCTCGACTTCTTCTGCGTGACCTCCTCGAAGGCGTTGCTCGTCATGCCGCGCCGTCCGGGGGAGGTAGGTTTGTAAACCTTGATTGCCATTAGATTCCTTTGCTCTCTA
>DASVVH010000119.1:0-1619 GCA_036386615.1 Ardenticatenaceae bacterium | reverse complement strand
GAGCCAGATGACCTGCAGCATGATCGAGAGGACCGCTCCCAGGACGACGAGCCACGGGAACCACTGACCCGGCACGACCCGCCGCAGAAGCGCGGCCGCCGCCAATAGGAAGCACGTGGCCGCCGTAATCGCTAGAATGGGCGTGAGCGTGTTCAGCGCATCGCCTGGCGGCAGGAGCGTATGCGTCTCCACAGCAAAGGGCCAGAGCAGCATACCGCCCACCCACCAGGGCGGCGGAACATCCCCAGCCTGGAGAGGAACGAGTGCAGTCAGGTTGAGGTGCGCGCCCAGGAGTAGTAGGACAAGTAGTACGTTTCGCATTGGGTGTCTTCTTTCTTCTTAGCGGGACACAGGGTTTACATGGTGTCAGATGTCTCACGCCTAACTGAATCTGAGAACGAGCAGCCGCAGTTCAAGCGGGGTGTGAACTTACTTCCAATACCTTATCACAAGACCGGGCGCGGCTTCATCCGTCTCTTTGTGGACGCAAGGTTGCCCATGGCCGCTGTTGCCCACGCTGCTCGGCCATCCACAGCCTGACGGTGAGCACGGCGATGAGCAGCCCGACCGCAAAATACACCCCTTGCAGCCAGTGCCAGCCGATAACGACAATCTCCACGGTCTCAAAGATCATAGTGGAGAATCCCGCCAGGAACGACGCGGGTAGGCCCAGCGGAGAGTGCCGCCGCAGGGCGCTCGTCGCTATCATTCCTAGCCCGCTCACGATGAGCAACAAGGAGAACCCGGGTATCGTGTAGTCGGCAAACAGTGACCCCGGGAGGATTTCGAGCGGCAAAGGAATCCAGCCTAACAGGATACCCAGGCCGCCTCCTACGGCCGTGACGCTTAGGAAGAGGACCAACCACTGGAGCGCTTGACGTGCGATTCGATTTGTATGCATGGCTTCTCGCCTTTCAGAAGAATTGCCGAGGGACGACTACGAATTATCTGGCGGTACCCCGGTTGATGCGCTCATAACCCGACTGATGGCGCTTGTTGGTGTTGTCCATTGTACTTCTCGCTCCGCTGCCGAGTGGGCCAAGGAGTAGGAGCCGCCGAACTATCACTCGATGATGCGCTACGCTCTGCCCATCCCTATGGCCCTCGCGCCCGGATGTACTCGTCTACCTCTACGTTGTAGAGGATCTCATCAACCGTAAATGCAGCCCACGGTCTGCCATCATCGAGCCACATCGCGGAGGCGCGTACGAGCGTGGTCACGCCACCCAGCGTGTCCCATTCGCGCGCTTCGTTGAGCCACAGCGTCTTGCCTGGGTCGGCACTGTCTTTGTAGCGCATAGCCTCAAAGAGGCGGGGCAGACCCGTGTCGGGGTCGAAGCGCACAACATAGCGCTCCTCCTCCTCACCAAAGGGGACCACGAGCAGCGCCGTGACGTCATCGACTGGCTCCCAACGCACGCGGGGGTCGGTCAGGAAAATCGCGGGCAGCCAAAACGATTCCGCCCACAGTCCCAGGTTGGCGGCCTGGTCCACCCAGGCTCCACTCGCCGTTACGCCAAAGGGCAACTCCCCGTAGCCCGCACCATCCAGATAGCGTTCGTTCACCTGGAATATGGGGAAGCCGAAGAGGGTCGCCTCGATGTAGTGGCGGTAGCCCT
>DASVVH010000118.1:0-13832 GCA_036386615.1 Ardenticatenaceae bacterium | reverse complement strand
CGGGCGGGTAGAGCGCGGCGGCCTGCGGGTCCGCCAGGCCCGGCTGCCCGCCGTAGATGTACGGGTTCCAGAAGGGAAGGCGTCCTTCCGCGAGGGAGGAGGCCACGAAACGGCGCAACGGGTAGTACTGCTCGGTGAAATCGCCGATGGGGAACGAGGCCCGGTCAGCGGGGTTCGGTGCCCACACGCGCCAGAAGAAGAAGGCGACGAGCGCCAGAAGCAGAATCGCCGCGGCTGCATCGGCGGCGTGGGCCAGCAAGCGGGCACGCCGTTCGGGAAGCAGGACGGCACCGCTTGCGGCCCGGCGATGGATAGGTTCGGCGCTCAAGCTAGGGTTCCATGATGCAGTGTGACGGGACCAGCCCCCAACAACGGGGGAAGACCCCCTATTGTATTCAGAGGGGAATGGTGTGTCACATTCATCGGGCTTGACGAGAGATTGCCGGAGCTATAGGAACCTCGCCAGGGCGCTCTCCGGCCCCCACCAGATGCGCGCGCCATGTGTGAGGTGGGGGTCCAGTTGGCCAGGAGTGTCGCGGTTGGCGCGCAACAGCAGGGCGTGCGGCCCCTCATGGGTGGGGTTGCCCGGCATGGCGTTGTGCTGGCCCACCGCGCCGATGACGCGAATGGTCGTGCCCGCGACCTGAAAATCTCTGGTCTGCGCGGCTCCCCCTGCCTCGCCCTCTTCCTGCGCGTTCAGTAGGTGTCCGTAGCGGTCAGCACTGCGGAGGAAGTTTCTCACGACGACGCTGATGCCGTAAATGCCCGTCACGCCGTTGGCGTGCTCGCGGGCGATGCCGTCCGGCACGCGGAGCGCGCGCTCCGACACATCCGCACAGAGGAAGGGCAGGTCGAAGGCATCGGGAAAGGCGAACTTCCAGAGGACCGCCTGACCGTCGGGGCGCGTGCGGGAGCCATCCAGCGGGCCATCGAGGGTCAGGCCGTTGGCCTGCGCGGTGGCAACGGCCTCGTCAATATCGGTGGGAAGCAGAGCGAAGTCTACCAGCCCCTCGTCGCGGTTGAGCCAGGTTTCGACGCGGCGTTCCGCCGCCGATAGCGAGGCCGCGTCGGGGCCGAGACGGGTGAGGGGGCGCGTGGCCGCCTCCGGGTCTATCCAGGCGATGAGTTCGAGGTAGCTCCCATCTTGGAAGGGGATGAGGGCGTTGCGGGTGCCGAAGCGCTCGTGCTCGCCGCCGGGCGTGACGGTGAAGCCGAGGGAGCGATAATGTTCGGTGGCGGCGTCAAGGTCGTTCACGAAGATGACTATATGGTCTATGCTGAGGTCGTTGGGCATTGTGTCGCTCCTCAAATGCGGATAGTCCGCGTGTTGGTCGCGCTGAGTATTTCTGAGTACCGCTCAGGATAGCAGACAAAGGAAGGAAGGGAAGCGGGGAAACAAAAAGGAGCCCCGACGAACCTTCTCGCCTCCACACCGTTGCGGGTGTAGAAGCCGAACAATCCGTTGGGGCTTCCCTCTCTCCTGAAGAGATGAATCTTGCGAAACGTCATCTCCAGAAGATAGACGCAGTATACGGGCCTGGGGCCGGGGTGTCAAGGCTTTTATGTTGAGCTACGCACCGGGTTTCGATGACAGTTTGTTCATCCGGTGATGCGCGACAGGCGCACGCGGAACATCCCTCGCCTTGTGTGCTCCCTCCAGGCCCTTTATATGTCGCTGCGGCCCCGTGTGAGGTAGGGGAGTTCGACGACGGTGGCGGTGGCCTCGCCAACTCGCGCCGTGACACCCGCCTCTCCGCCTTTGGTACGAAGGTAGGCGAGGGCAAAGGGGCCGTTTGGGGTCTCGGCCATGCTGGTCACGGTGCCGAGTTCCTTATCCTCCACGAGAATGGGCGTGCCGGGCGGCACGGGCGCGGAGAGGCGCAGCCCCCACAACTGCTGCTTGAGCTTCTGGTAGGTGTCGAGGCGGGCGATGATTTCCTGCCCGATGTAGCAGCCCTTCGAGAAGGAGACGGCCTGCCACAGCCCGGCCTCCAGGGGGTTGTGCTCCTCGGTCAGTTCGCGGTTCGCGGAGGGGCGGCCCTGCTCGACCCGCAGCGTCTCCCACAGGTCGGCTCCTAGTGGCTCTGCCCCGGCCTGACGCAGCGCCGTCCAGACGGCCCCCGCGCCCGCGAGTGGGACAATGAGGGTATAGCCCTCGTTACCCAGCCCGCCGCCCACGACGGCCCTCACGCCCTCCACACCCGCGAGGGTGACGAGGCTGTGAGCGTCGAGCGGCTGGCCGACGACGGCCCCCGCGCCCAGCGCGGTTATGAGAGTGCTGCTGGTGGGGCCAACGAGGGATAAGATGGCGTAGTTGTCTGTCTCGTCCTGAAACTGCACGTCGTCGGTGAAGAAGACGAAGCGAGGCATCCAGTTCAGCAGCACCTCGCGCCGTTCGGGGGAAGTAAGCAGCCATACGGCATCCTCGGCGACAAGCGCGGTCACGAGGTCCACCACGCGCGCGGTGGCCGTGACGAAGACGGTCTCGGTGCCCTGGCCCGGCTGGAGGCGCTTGAAGTCGTTGGTGGTCTGGTTGTGCAGGTAGTTGAGGCGCGTGCTGCCGGTGAGGCGAATGAGGCCCCAATGGGAGCGGTTGGCGAGGGCGCACCCCTCGCGGATGGCGATGCGCGCGGCCTCGTCATTACCGTAGCTCGCGGCTACCTGCTTTCCGGCGATGTCACGGTAGGTAGTCGCTTGTTCCAGTGCGAGTAAGTCAGTCATCTCATGCTCCCTTCGCTATAGATACAGAATATAGGTGTACTGTTTCACGAGGTTAACACACAGGTACATCAAGTAAGGTCTAGCTACTTACTTGTCATCCTGAACGAAGTGAATCTGCGAAGCGACCTTAAGGGGATCCACCCAGCAACATGCCTGGCGTAGAGCGTTAGCACGTTTCGCCCGCCCGTCGTGCTTGGGCCAACCTGTATGCCAACCTTGTCTATCCGTACATATAGGCTGTAGGAGATTGTAGCATGTGACTTCGCTACTCTGAACGGGGCACGCAGCGCCGCGCCTGCGACAGGCCAACCCCTGAAGCAAGCTACCCCCGCGCTCACGCACAATGACTGGTAGCACCCAATTGGCCGCGACGTTCATTTACTCAATAGGAACAAAACCAAATGAAAAGGTCTTTCTGACCTCACGGTTACTGACAGTAGGCAGTTCGGTAATAAGCTCATATCCGGCTGGAGCTTCCGGTCTTATCTGTATCCAAACATCTGGACAGCCCCCGTAAAAAGTATAAAGGTCTGCCCTACCATCTGCTCCGCTTACGACCAATGGCTCCAGGCTAGAGATGTGCGTCAATGGAGTCTCGTCTAAATAGAACCGTACATCGGGTAAGGGAGGCTCACCTGCCTCACGACGCTCACTCGCGTTCAAGTCTACCCATGTTTCCGCGTACGCAATCCACTGGCAATCTTCTATCACGATTGTTGGCACCGTCTCCGTTGGAGTAATCAAAGAGCGTAACGGAGCGGGTACACCGCCACAAGCGGTCAATACACATGTGAGAGCCAGCAGCAGAGAGCAGTAACGCATTTCCATCTCCTCATCCGACACCCTCTAGCCGCGCTCCAGGTGGCGCGGACTGACCTTCTCCTACGATAAAGTATGGAACAGGTTGAGCACAGATGTAAAGTCAGTACCTCACCGGGCAGGTTCGAGGCGGAGGGCACGGCCCTGGCTGGCGTTGGTGGTCTGCTCGTCAGTCCAGTACATGGGAGCGAGTTCGACGCGCTGCCACTCGTCCAGCATATCGTCGAAGTGGGGGTGGAAAGGATGGCCGCTCTGCCCGGTGGTGTGGAGCATACGGGAGTTTTCCCACGCGCCCACGTCCACAATCTGGCGGTAGCTGGGCACGTTATTGGCTTCGTAGCCCTCACTGTAGGTGAAGCCGATGGCGTTGACAGTCGTGCGGTCGCCACTGGCCTCCAGGGTACGGTTGAAAATGCGGTCAAGTGGCTTCACCTCTCCTATCGGGTGGTCGAAGGTGACGGTGTGCAGGCGATTCCAGAACCACTCGTGGGGCACGCTGCCGAAGCGGCGGCCCAGCCACTCGTTTGCATCCAGCAGGGCGCGTAGCAGGATGTCGTCGCGGCGCTCCTGTTCGGGCGTGCGGGTGTCGTCCCAGAGGGGGTGGTCCGGCTCGTCGAGTAGCTGAGAGACGAGCAGTAGATGGTCCTGAGTGTAGCCGAGGTAGTTTTCGAGCAGATCGTCGCCTAGCTCATCGGCCAGCAGGTGCCGAACGACGAAGCCATAGGTGACTTCGTAGATGCCCGCGCCCGGCAGGCCACCCTCAAGGTGGAAGTTCCAGGTGCTCAGTTGCTCCTGAGCGCGCTGCACCACAATGTCATCAGTGGGCAGGGCGACGAGCAGGGGCACGAGTTTGGGCGCGGGGAGGGAGGTCACGTCGCGCTGCATAGTCTGAAAGTCGTCAGGGGTGAGGGCGTTCGACGCCTCTATCATCTGCCGGATGCGGGTGGCGCGGAAGGGCGCGGCCCAGTCGGTACCCGTGTAGTAGGGGAAGTCTTCGGGAAAAGGGTTATCATTGGCGGTGACGAGGTAGCCTTCTTGTGGGTTCCACTGCTGAGGCATCTCGTCAAGGGGAACGGTGCCCTGCCATTCCCACTCGCCCGTCCAGCCGGGCTGCGGCAGCATCCCACCCGCCGCCGGACGGATGGGGAGGTCGCCCGCCGCGACGTAGCCGATGGTGCCCGAAGTATCGGCGTAGACGAAATTCTGAGGCGGGGAATCCCACTGTTCGAGCGCGGCAAGGAAGTCGTCGCGGTTGGCGGCGCGGTTCAGACCCAGGACAGCCTCAAAGACACGGGTGGGTTCGGCTGTCGCGCGCCAGTGGAAGGCAAGGGGCGATTCAAGCCCCTCTACCACGTCGTTCAGGAGCGGGCCGTGACGGCTCTCGCGGACCTCGAATGTTACCGCTTCGCCGCCCTTGACGCGGATGGTTTCCTGACGGGTGGCGAGAGGAAGCTGCTCGCCCTGCCACTCGTAGCGGGTTCCATCCTCGCTCAAGCGCTCGACGAAGAGGTCTTGCGTGTCCAGTGGGAGCGTGGTGACGCCCCAGGCGATGCTGGCGTTGTGGCCGATGATGACGGCGGGCGCGCCGGGCAGCGAGGCCCCCACCACATCCATGCCGGGCGCGTGCAGGCCAATCTCGTACCAGATGCTCGGCATGCCGGGGCCGAGGTGCGGGTCGTTTTCGAGGAGCGGACGGCCCGTCACGGTGTTCTGGCCGGAGACGACCCAGGCGTTGGAGCCGCGCCCGCTGTTGCTACCGAGGCCGAGATTGGCGCGTCGGAGGGCGGTTTCGAGGAAGGCGAGGTCCGGCTCTCCGATGCTGTGTGTAAGGGGCGCTCCGACCTCGGTGCCGTCGCGCAGGAGGAGCGCCGCCGTCTCCGGCCCCACCTGCTCCACGAGGCGGGGGCGGAATAGCTCCTCGCTCCAATTGCTGCTGAGGTCCCACTGCATCATCTTGGCCCAGGCGAGGATGTGTACGGGTTCCCAGGGTTCCCATTGGGCCTGCAAGAGTTGGTATTCGAGGGGCAGGACGGGATGCGTGGAGGCATAGGCGTTCACGCCATCGGCGTAGGCTTGC
Source organism: Ardenticatenaceae bacterium (assembly GCA_036386615.1). GTDB lineage: Bacteria > Chloroflexota > Anaerolineae > Ardenticatenales > Ardenticatenaceae > DASVVH01. The sequence continues at coordinate 8,215 of DASVVH010000118.1, read as the reverse complement.
AGGACAGCCTTCGCCTCGCCGCTCAGGGCGTCGTAATCCTGCTGGGCGGCGCGGTGCGTGCCGATGGTGCGGAGGAAGCGGTCTGTCTCAACTGTCGGCTCGCCAAGTAGCTCGCTGAGGCGGCCCAGCCCGACGCGGCGCTGGAAATCCATCTGCCAGAGGCGGTCCTGCGCGTGGACGACACCCTGCGCGAAGTAGAGGTCGTGGAGGGTGGTTGCGTAGAGGTGGGGCACGCCCCACTCGTCCCGCCGTACCTCTACGGGGCCATCCAGCCCCGCGAGTTGCAGGGTGCCGCTCGTCTGCGGGAAGGCGCGGCCCACCCACGAGCGGCCTGCGCCGAAGGCGACGGCAACGAGGAGTAGTATCACGGCGAGAACAGTCAAGAGAATCCGGGTCCGCATAGCGCGGCATTGTGACGGATGGCACGAATTTCGGCAATCAGGGGGGCAGGCTGCGGGCGACAGGCGCTTCGGCCAGTAGAGGCCAGTAACGGCCAGTATAAAACCGCACTGGCCTACCAAAAGGCCAGTATTTCTAGCAGATATATTAATAATTACTAAGCAATTAAGGCACAAGTTCTCATCACGAGTGGAGCATCAAAAGCGCACGATGGCGGCTGCCTCACCAACTACATTTAACTTTATGTCAATAAAAGCTTACATTATCGCCTTTCAATGTAAGCTTTTGTAAGCCCTACTTCACATAACGCCGCCTTTGAGCGCCTCATTGCGGATGCTTCGGCTCTTTACTCGGAGATATGCTATCCTCTAGTGGTACGATGGGGTGCTCAAGTGAGGGAGTGGGTAGCGGAGATGATAGGTAGGGTGTTGAGGCTGCTGGTGGCGGCGACGGTGATATACTTCGGCGCGACCTTGCTGCAAATCTGGGTGGCCGCGCACGAAGATGAGGCGCGCGAGGTGGACGCCATCGTGGTGCTTGGGGCCGCGCAGTGGGCGGGCCGTCCGTCGCCCGTGCTACGCGCCCGGCTGAACCACGCGATTAGGCTGTACGGGCAGGGCTACGCGCCGCTCCTGATTACGACGGGCGGCTATGGGCCGGACCCGAATTTCTCGGAGGGTGGCGTGGGCGCGGCCTACGCGGTGAACCAGGGCGTGCCCGGCGAGGCCATCCTGAGCGAGGAGCGGGGGGAGACGACCTGGGAGTCTATGGCGGGCGTGGCGGAGTTGGCCCGCGCCAACAACGTGCAGCGGATTATCGTGGTGAGTGACCCCTTCCACATCGCCCGCGCAAAGGCGATGGCGGAGGCGCTGGGGCTGGAAGCCTACGGCTCGCCCACGCGAAGCTCGCCCATCAGCCGCCGCCCGGTTACTGAGACGATTTACGTGCTGCGCGAGGTGGTCTCGCTGACGGTGCATCGCGTGGACTGGCTGCTGAACCAGACGGCGGCGGCGCAGGGATTGGAGAGGCCGCTCAACCAGAGGCTCCATCTCTGGATGGACGCGAGGAGATAACCAAACCGCCCTGTATCACCACAGGGCGGTTTTGCTTTGGGGCAGGTGTCAGGCGACCTTCACGCGTGGCCCCTGCGCCCTGACAGGCTCGGGGGCGTCGGCGTACTTCTTGTATTTGCCCAGCAGCCGCCCGACGAGCACCAGCACCGGGAAGACGAAGCGCCGCACGAAAGGCGGAATCTCAGTCATCTCGAACTCGCTCTTGTAACGGGTGGTGAGAAAGGCGGCGTCGAAGGGGTCGGGCCGCTGGCCGCCGTTGCGCCGCGTGGAGTCGTAGATGGCTTCGAGGAAGTAGATAATGTTGTTGGCGGGCTTGATGTACCCCGCGCAACGCAACTCGTCCTCGCCCGCGTTCCAGAAGCGGTGAGCCACGCCCGCCGGAAAGACGACTGTCTCCCCGGCTGAAGCGTACTTCGGCTCCTCGCCGGGAATCTGATAGCCGATTCGGCCCGCCTGCACGGTCAGCCCTTCTTCTTGCAGGTGGTGTACGTGCATGGGTGGCCCGTTTCCGGGCTGCACGCGGTTCGTGACCTCCAGATAATCGCCCCCGGCATCGGGGACGAGGCGCGCGAAGGTCAGTTCTTCGCCCGTCCCGTTTTTGATGGTATGCGGATAGGTGTAGGTTGGTGCCACTGAGTCCTCCGGGTGATGGGTGAGTCCGAAACGTCGTTCAGGCCGGGGGCGCGCTCCGTCCGGGCCGAGTCGGGCAGAGCACGCCCCCTCCGTTTACTGGAACGCTCCGCGCCGCATGAGGATGGCCCGCGAAGTCAGGCCCGCCAGCACGAGGATTGCGCCCCAGCCGATGAGCAGCGTTACCTCGGTGGTGGTTCCCTGCGCGAAGGCGGCGGCCCCTCCCGCCAGTGCCAGCAGCACGGCGAGGCTCATCAGGAACAGATTGATTACGCGTTTCATCGGTTCTGGTCCTCCCCTGTCGAATGCGGAACTCGGAATGCGGAATGAACGGCTAAGGCTACGCGGCGGGCGGGTTCACCGAATGGTAACCCGCCCATACTCGAATCAGGAGAATCAGGCGACGGCAGGTGTGGAGACTTGCTCGGCATCGGAAGAACGGGCCTCGTAGAGAGTGGTGCCAATGAAGGCGAGGCCACCCAGCGCCGAGAGAATGCCGCCCATCGTGCCCCAACTACCATCGTGAGCAGGAATGGAGAGCGCTGCCACTCCCAGATAGAGGAAGGCGACGCCGACGATGGTGCCCATCGCCCGCCAGCCGCCGCGCCGAGTCGCGGCCAGCACGCCGCCAAGCACCAGCCACAGGTTCAGGACGGCGCTGCCGAGCCAGTGCCCCAACTCGGCGTGCTCGGCTACGTGACCCATTTGCAGTTGGACGGATTGGAAGAAGTTGGGGGCAAGCGCCACCGCCGCTACGAGCGTAAGCGCCATCAGGGGGATGCTCATGGAGCCAGCCGGGGCGAAGTTCGTCAGGGCGCGTGGGTTGGGATAGGTGGCGGCGAGCAGCCCGGCGATGACGGGGAAGAGAATCATGTCGGGGCTGAAGCCCTCGACGACGAGGCCAACGACGAAGAAGATGAGTAGTGCGACGACGGCGAATTGGACCAGCACCGGGTTCTCTCGCGGGCGGCGGAGGGAGGCAAGAAGGCTGCCGCTCATGAGGATAGCCATGAGCGTGGCCCATTGGGTGCTGTGCCAGCGATGGATTTCGGGGTTCGCGGCCTCCGGCTCGCCGCCTGGCCCGCCCCAGGGGGAGAGAATGGCGAAGAGGCTGCCGAACAGGAGGAGGGCCAGCAGGACGGCGAGCACGGCGACAATCCTGTAGGCGATGTCGCGCCAGTCGCGGCGGGTGGTCTCGGAAGCGGTCATTGCGGTCATTGGGAAGATTCCTTTCTGTGGATGAAACAAGGGTGATGAGTGGTGGATAATGATTGCGCTTAGTCTCTATCCGTAAAATGCTCGAAGCGCTTGCAATCGCTCGGTCTAGTGCAGCATCCTGGGTGGATGCCCTTAAGGTCGCTTCGCAGATTCGCTCCGCTCAGAATGACAAGGGGGAGGTGGCTTGTTTGCCATCGCCCCACCACCCGCGTGACAGAACCGCTAGATGATTTTACGGATAGACACTTACGCTGTGGCCCTCGCGGGCGCGGGGATGACGCCGAGTTGCTGCATCATACCCAGGTCGTCACGGACGGCCCAGTGCTCGACGGCCTTGCCATCTTCCATGCGGATGATGTGAATCTGAGACTGCCTGAAGGACTTTCCGGTGGGAGGAATCCCCATGAAGGAACCCTGATGCGTGCCGCTATAGGTGGCCCTTATGACAAGCTTGTCCCCCTCGGCGATGACATCTTCGATAGTGGTGCGCTGGTCGGGGAAGGCGGTTCGAAGCATCGTAATGACCTGCTTGATGCCTTCGGGGCCTTGCGGCGACCCTGGCGGCTGCGCGTGATTGACGAAATCAGGCGCAATCATCTCTTCTACGCGGTCCAGGTTTCCCGGATCAAAAATCTCGGCGTAGAAACGGCGGACAAACTCCGCGTTGGCTTCAGTGGACATGCTGTACCCTCCTGAGAATCGTATGAACCACCCGTCGTTGTTTAAACTGTCCTCAGCATAGCGGGTCTTCGTGCCGCCAGCGTGCCAAATCCGCGTGCCGAACGTGCCGGATGGTTGACAAGAGCAATGGAGTGTCACTTAGCGTTCCTCCGTCACCCGGCAGGTAGCCCCCTCTCTATGAGGAGAGGGCTACCCTTCGGCTGCACTCACGGACCTACGCGGCCTGGCTCACTCGCGCTCCAGCCCGATGGTTTGAATTTCGAGCATGTCTGGCTCGTCGGCTGTCATCTCGATGCCGTCGTCTACCGCGAGCGTCTCATACCCATCCGCGATGACGATGACGGTGTACGCCTCGCCACGCGGGACGGGGGGCACCAGGACGTAGAAGCCCTCGGCGTCGGTGCTCCCCATCGCCTGCACCAGACTCATCACGTCCTCGGAGTTGGCAAAATCGCGAACCGTCGTTCCAGGGAGGAGGAAGAGGATGATGGCTCCCTCAATGGGCTGGCTCGTGTCCATGTCAACAATTTGGCCGAAGACCGTCACGCCCTCGCTCTCCTGCGTCGGCGGGCTTTGCGGCACGTCGTCCTGAATGGGTTCCGAGTTGCCGATGGTGAACTCGCCCTCGCGGACCAACTCCTCGTTGATGAAGATTTGCAGGTTGAAGTCGCCATCGGGCATCGCCCCGTCGCTGAAGATGGTCAGGTCCAGCTCGCCCGACGTGCCTTCCTCCCAGCGCAGGTAGGGGTCGCTAATGACCGCGTCCTGGCCCTCGTACTGCCAGATGTAGCCCCAGGGCGTACCGTTTCGCATGTTTTGGTAGGGCACGGCACCGTGAACCTCTGTGGTTCCGCTGGGGAAGGAGGTGCCCGCGCCCGTCAGGCCGTTCTGGCCGTACCCAGTGCCGAAGGTAAGCTCGCCGATGTTCTCGCCAGTGGGAACGTCGCCGCCGACGTTCGGCCCCTGATTGCCGCCAATCTCGGTGTCGCTATTGCCCGCCTGCATGGCCCGCTGGATGATGGGAATGGCATGGTTGAGGGGCTTAATGTGGTAGATGGCATCCTGCGGGCGGTCCGCGCCGCCGCTGAGGCTGCTGGATGGAATCCCAACCATCTCGCCCCGCTCGTTGACCGCCGTGCCGCCACTGTTCCCGGCATTGATGAGCGCGGAGGTCTTGAACCAGTCGCTCACCCGGTCGCCATCGTCATCCTGGAAGCCGGAGATGGAACCCTCCGTGAAGGTGACGGTCTCACCGCCCAGGCTGGGAAAGCCGATGATGTTGACTTCCTCGCCGATCTCTACGAGGTCGGAGTCCAACAGCACCGCCGGGACGAGAGGCAGGTCTTCGGGCAACGGTTGGCTGCTGTCGAGGTAGTCTATGATTTTGAGGACCGCCACGTCCTGATCGGGGTTTCCAGCCAGAAACTGCGCGTAGTAGGTCAGGACGGGCAGTTGGCGCGGGTCCTCGTTGATGGCGACGGCGAGGAGGCCCTGCGGGTGGTAGAGGTCGCCATGCGCGAAGTCGGGGTCCTCGCCGTATATGTCGGTCTGGCCGACGCAGTGATAGTTCGTCAGGATGTAGCCCTGCGCGTTCAGGATGGTGCCCGAACAGGTGCCGAGGATGTACTCCTCAGGGTCGAGGATGAGGAGCTTGACCGAGGCGCGCAGCCCGCGCTGCAAGCCCTCGCGGTCCAGCGCCGAGGCGGGCGCGATGGTGCCGAGCAGGCCGAGCAAGAGCGCCAGGAGCGCCATCGTACAAAAAGCGAGTTGACGTTTCATCGTGTGCTCCTCCTAAATCCCTCTGAGCGAGGCGAGAATGGTGCGCCAGATGCCGAGCGCTTCGTCCCACTGGGACGAGTCGGCGGCGAAGGTGATGATGGTCAGCGAATCCCCGCGCTGGACGAGAACGTCCTGGGCGCGGGCAACAATGGGGGCCGCGTTGGTGTTGCCCAGCACGGATTCCGCGACGTAGGCGTACTCCAGGCGCACGGCCTCCTGCCCGCCGACGGTGACGGGTTCCGTTCGCAGGGCGCGGTAGGCCACGAGGTCGCGCCCGCGCCGGGCGCTCCAGGCGAGCGCCACGTCACCCAGCGCAGTCAGGTTGCGGCCCACGTCGGCCACCGGCACCTCCTGCACGCTGACGCTCGTTGGAAACTGAGGCGAACTGAACGGGTCGCCGACCTGGAGAAGCTGGCCCTCCGGCGCGAAGGAGACCCATTCCGCCGGGTAATTGAACGAGACGCCGCCGCCGCTCCACTGCTGGGTGCGGTTCTCGGTGACACTCCGCGCAATCAGGCCGATGACCAGCATCAGGGCGATAAGCGCCCAGACCAGCCACTCCGGTTCCTCTCGTTGCACGGCGCGGGGTCGGCTCAGGGTTGCAGTCGTCATAGCGGATTCTCCTTTTGCGTTAGCCTGTGACGGCAGAGGGGGAGGGGGCCGAGGCGGCGGACAGCACCACCTGATTGGCCCGGCGCAGGGTGCGGAAGAGGAAGGCGAAGGTCAGCGCGGCGACGAGCGCAGCCACCGCTACCCCGTTGAAGGGCATGGCGTGCAGGCCGGGCCGTGAGATGGAGCCTAGCGCGACGGTGACGGCACCGTTCAGGAGCGCGGCCAGCGCGACCCCCGCAGGAAGCCAGAGTGGCCCCATCGCCTCGAACTTCGCCCGGCCCAGGAAGTAGCCCGTGACGCCCGCGAAGCTGGCGTGCGCGAGCGCCGCCAGCACGATTCGCATGGTGCCGATGCCCAGGTCCACGCCGCCGTTGCCGATGACGTACTGAATGTTGAGCATGGTGGCGTAACCCAGCCCAGCCGCCGAGCCGTAGATGATGCCGTCCACGCGCTCGTCAAACTCGCGGCTGCGAAAGACGGTGTGGCGCACGGCGGCGTACTTCAGCCCTTCCTGAATCGCGCCGACGATGAAGACAGCCGCAATCACTTTGAGGAGCAGGCTGGCGCTGGCCCACTCGTTGACGCGGAAGAAGCCGTTGATGAGCGGCTGGCCGATGGCGCTCGCCAGCAGGGCACTCAGCAGCGCGACGCCGAGGACGTAGCGTTTCGGCTCCGGCTCCACCCGGTCCTGGAGGTAGAAGACGCCCAGCCAGAGGCTCGCCGGAATGACCGCCAGAAGTATCCCCGCCGCGACGAGCCTGCCGCCCGTCAGGGCAGGGGTCAACATCGGCCCCACGACCTGCATCGCGAGCACGAAGAGGAGGAGGGCGACGATGAAGGCGATGGTCGCGAGCCATAGCCCCTTGCGGTCCTTCGTCAGGTGCTCGTAGTGGCGCTCGCAGAAGCGGCGGGTGCCAAGCGCCCTGACGGCCCCTTCAATGGGGGTATCGCAGACACAGCAAATTTCGGTTGACATGAGGCAGCGTCCTTTCAGTAGAAGGATAGTCGTGGGAGAGAGAGGGTCGTGGGACTATTTGAGGCGACTCAATAGGCTTTTCCTTCCAGAGAGAGGAGCGTCACGGTTTCGCCACAGTGCATAGCCGTCGCTCTATCTAACACCATCATAACAGGGGAACGTACCGCTAGCGTGCCAAAGCGGGAGGTACGGCGTGCCAAAATCGAGGGGATGGGGCTAGTTTTGTGGCACGGTCTGGGGTACAATGGTTGAGTGGAGAGGGACACGGGGCCAAAACTGAGGCTGTACCTGTTTGGAGCACCGCGCATCGAGCGCGAGGGTGCTCCGGTTGAGGTTGGGCGGCGCAAGGCGCTCGCCCTGCTGGCCTATCTCGCCGCCACCCGCCAGAGCCACACTCGCGAGACCCTGGCGGCCCTCCTCTGGCCGGAGTACGAGCCTGCCAGCGCCAAGGGCGAGGTGCGGCGCGCGCTCTCGGCGATACGGAAGGCGCTCGGCGACGGTTGGCTGGATGCTGACCGCGAGGTGGTGCGGCTGAACGATGGGCTGTGGCTGGACGTGGCACAGTTCCAGCACCTCTTGAAGGTGTGCCAGCAGCATGGGCACCCGCCCACAGAGGTCTGCCTGGCCTGCCGCGACCCCTTGACCGAGGCGGCAGCGCTGGCGCAGGACGAGTTCATGGCGGGCTTCACTCTCCCCGACAGCCCCACCTTTGACGACTGGCAGAGCTACGAGCGCGAGGGGCTGCGCCGCGATTTGGCGGGAGCGCTGGAACGGCTGGCGCGGCTGCTGGGCCGCAGCGCCGAGGAGAGCACCGAGCAGGCGATTGGCTACGCCCGTCGCTGGCTGG
>DASVVH010000117.1:0-2375 GCA_036386615.1 Ardenticatenaceae bacterium | reverse complement strand
ATGCCCGCCTCACCTGCCTACTCTCCCGCTTGGACAGCATCCAATAGCGATAACTGAGCGGGTATCACCCTCTCATTCCTTCCCTTACTGGATACTCCTAAAAGCCAAGATCTGCGGTATACTACGCCCTCGTCTATTCTGGCTCCATATGCAACCCTGAGACATCTGCATGTCGCGAATTTTCCACGCTAGCGCCTCACCGACCCCGCGCCCCGGTCGTTTCTTCCCTTTTTTAATTCTGGCGCTTCTCCTGCTTTCCGCCTGTAGCCCCGTGCGTACTCTTCCGGTCGTCTCCCAGCCCGAAGCCTTAGAATGGTCACGCACCCTCAGCGACTTGCCCCTGCGGCAGACCTTCGTCATCCCCAACGAAGGCGCGAACAGCATCGAGTTAGTCCTGGCCCTGCCGGAGAGCGCCCCCACCCCCGATAGCCGCCCCCTCGATTGGGAGATACGCGACAACGCCGGAACGGTGCTGCGCGAGGGCAGCCTGGAGACGGCGGGCTACCTGCACGGGACGCCCCTGCGCCTGCAATTTGAACGGCTGCCCGGTGGCTCCCTGCTGGAGCTTGCCCTCACCGCGCCGGAAGCAGCCGAGATGTCCCTGTGGACCAGCAGCACCGACCGCTACCCACAGGGCACCATTGTTGACAATGGAACAAACAACGTAGTTGATCTCCATTTCAGCCTGTATAGCCAGGAGACCCCCCTCACCATACCTGCCGAGTTGCGGGCTGCCGCCATGCGCTGGCGGGGCGCGGCCCTGTGGATTCCGCTCTTGCTACTCGCTCCGGGCTGGCTGCTTGCCTGGCTAGCGCGGCCCGCCGGGGCACGGCCCATCGTGCCCTTCGTCGCGGGGATTAGCCTCGCGCTCGCCCCCATCGTCTACATCTGGCTCGCATGGACCGGGCTGCGGCTGTACGAGCCTCTGGTTCAGAGTCTGTTCCAGGCGGCGGCGCTGGCGCTCGTGCTGCTCATGGTTCGCTCGCCCGCGCGCGTGCGCGATGCGTGGCGCGCCCCCTGGCCCGATGCGATGCTCGTACTGGGGCTGGCTATCATCCTCGGTGTCGCGACGTGGTTGTTGGCCGCGCGCTCCCTCGTCGCGCCTGCTGGCGAGAGCGCCGTCGCCAGTGGGCTGCTCGTGCAGGAACTGGTGCGAGAGGGGCGACTGGAACGCTTCGACGCGCCCCTACCCCCCGCTATCGTCGCCGCCACGCTCACGCAGATAAGCCGCCAGCCCATTCCTTCCACCCTGTTGCTGGCTGGCCTGCTGGCAGGTGTCTCGCTGGTTCCCGCCCTCTATGCACTTGGGTTGGAGATAACCGAAGAACCCTGGGCCGCGCTCTGGGTCGTGCCGCTCGCGTGGCTGTTGCGCGCGCCCTGGCAGGCGCTCGAACGTGGCGACCTCGCGGCGCTCTACGGCCTCGCGCTGCTGCCCATTACCGTCGCTTTGGGACTGCGTGCCCTACGCGCGCGGGAGCGTCCCCTGCGCGGGGTGGCGCTGGCAACTCTGCCACTCGCCGCTCTGATGCTGGTTCAAGGGGTCTTCGCGCTAGGCGCGTGGGTCATAGCTCTAGCGCTCTGGGGCGTGGGCCGCGTGCTCCGGCGCGAACCCGCCGCCACCCCTGTAGAAGAGGCGACAGGCGCGGCCGAGTTCCGCGTGCCGGGCCGTCCTCCCGTTTTCAGAGTGCTGGCACTGGCACTCCTCTGGCTGGTCGGTGCAGGCATCCTGCTAGTCCCCGCCTTTCTGCGCGGCTTCACGCTCGAAAATCCCTCCGCGCTGCCTGAAGGCTACGCGCAGCTCGGCGTCGCTATCCTCCTTGCAGCTGCGGCGGGTTGGCTGGCCCGGCGCTCCGGGCGCGCGCGAGTCGTCCTGACCACCCTCGTGCTGCTCTCTCTTCCGCTACTCCTCTGGTGGCGGAGCGCTCCATTGGAGGGGAGTGCTGACATCCCTACCCCCAGTGAAGTTTCGGTCATGGAATGGGCGCGCAATGGAACCCCAAGCACAGCCACCTTCCTCATCAACGCCGAGGTGGATGGCGATTCCGTCAGCCCGACGGGCAGCGGAATGTGGCTGCCACTCTACGGCAACCGCTCGACCATCCTTCAGGGCGGCATTGAACCGGACCTCCTTGCCCGCGCTTTGGAGCCGGGCGGACTGGCCGACGAGGAGGTAAGAGAGTCCCTACGAACTGCGGGCGTCACCCACATCTTCGTCGGCGAGACAGGTGGCCCGTTACGCGCTGACGATTTGCTGGGTCAGGAGTGGGCACGGGTAGCGTTCCAGTCCGGCTCCTCCTACGCCTTTGAGTTGCTGGGGACTCTTCCCAATTTGCCGCCAAATGAGGATGACCTCTGACCTCCTGGAACTCGTAGCT
>DASVVH010000116.1:0-1998 GCA_036386615.1 Ardenticatenaceae bacterium | reverse complement strand
GGCCAGATGAAAAGCCACTTGATGGTGTTGTCGCTCATCGGGCGACGACCCGAAGCGCGCGCGGTGGCGGTTGCGGACCGTGCAGAGCCAGCGTCGGCTTTAATCGTGGACACCTCATCGTCCTTTCGTAAGGTCTGGTGGAGTGGGGCGGAGCTTCCGCCCCACTCTGGGACACTTAGATTAGGGGCACGGCGGTTGACTACTCGGTGAGGCCCGCGTCCTCGACGATGGGCTGCCACTCCTCGACGACAGTGTTCAGCGCCTCCTCTGCGGTGCCCTCGCCGCCCACGATGTAGGCGTGCATCTCGCGCTGGACGATTTCCAGAAGCTCACCGAAGACTGGCACGTTCCAGAAGTCCTTGACCATCCCCATCGTCTCCGCGAAGGCCGCGTTGTACGGGGCGACTTCCAGGAACTCCTCCGATTGCAGCACGTTGATGTTGCAGGTGTAGCCGCCAAGCTGCGCCCACTTCGCCTGAACCTCTTCCTGCGCGAACCAGCGGATGAAGTCCTTTGAAGCTTCCTGCCGCTCCGGGCTGATGTAGGAACTGACGGAGATACCCTGCCCGCCGAGCGCCGCGTAGCGGTCGCCATTCGGGCCTGCCGGGTTGGCGAAGTAGCCCGTATTCTCGGCGTGGGGGTTCGTGTCGGGGTTGGCGAGCGCCGGGAAGAAGGCGAAGTAGTTCATCGCCATCGCCGCCTGCCCGCCGATGAAGGCGTCGTTAGTCTCCTGGAAGAAGGCGTTGTTCATGCCGGGGGGGGAGCAGCACTCGTAAAGCTCCTTGTAGTATTCCAGCGCCGCGACAGCTTCCGGCGAGTTGGCAACACCCTCGACGTTGTTGTTCTCGTCCCTCCAGTCCGCGCCGTAGCTGAACAGCACGTTCTGCACGCCCATCGTCAGGCCGTCATAGTCCAGTTGCGTGTAGATGGCAGCGCCGTACAGCCCCTCATCAGGGCGGGTGAAGAACTTGGCGATGTCCATCAACTGGTCCCACGTCTCCGGCACCGCCAGGGGGTAGCCGTACTCTTCCTCGAAGGCCGCCATCTCGTCGGGATTCTCGAAGAGGTCTCGGCGGTAGGCCCAGCCGTCGGCGTCACCCTCGGTCGGGTACGCCCAGTACTGCTCGGAGCCGGTGGGATACTCGGCGTAGTAGGTCAGGGTCGCGGGCGTCACCGTCTCCGCGATTCCCTCGCCCACCATCATGTCGGTCAGGTCAACGTAGTGGCCCTGCGTGACCGCCTGCCCTAGCCACTGGCTGTCGCCAACCAGCATGTCGAAGGCGGTGCCCTGCGCGGCCCACTCGGCGGCCACACGGTCGAAGTAGGAACCCCAAGGCTCCTGGATGACGTTAACCGTGATGCCCGTCTCCGCCTCGTAATCCTTGACCAGTTCGGCCAGATAATTCGCGGGGTCCCACTGCGCCCAGATGATGTTCAACTCCGTCACGCCTGACGTATCGGCGGCTCCCTCTTCGCCTTCACCCGCCGCTTCTTCTTCTGCGGGGGCCTCCGGCTGGGTCTCTTCGGTGTCATCCGTCGCGGGTTGGTCTGTTGTTGGCGCGGGGGTCGCATTGTTGCACGCTGCCAGCATGAGCGCCATGACAAGCACCAACAGCATGAAAAGTCGTTTCAGCATTTCAGGCCCTCCTCCTTGAGATACGTGGAAAGTCAGTCCGTCCTGATTCCTGTTCACCTGAGTCTGGATCCGCGCCTCACCCCCCTTCTGCATGTAAGATTCAAAATGTACAAAACGATATTGTTACCAGTGTTGCATATAGTGGCAAGCAGACCACCCCCACCTGCCCTCCTGAGCGAAGCGCGGGGTTCCCCAGCAACCCCACATTATGGAACCTCGGCCCGCCTCGCCACCTCTTCATAATCATACACTTGCTCGGTAAACCATTTAAGCGCTACGCGGTTGAGCACCGTTGCTTCCGTCGTATGCCGTTAGCGGTCGTCGGTCGTCGGTCGTCGGTCGTCCGTCGTCCGTCATCCCTC
>DASVVH010000115.1:0-2957 GCA_036386615.1 Ardenticatenaceae bacterium | reverse complement strand
CCGTCGTGGACGCCTTCCAGCACTGGGTCTACACCGATGCGCCGGAATCCGTCACCGCTGCCGACCTCCACGCGAAATGGGCCGAACTGTGGGACCGCTTCATGGTGGGCATTGACTACAGCGGCCTCGACGCCGAGAAGGAGACGGGCTGGCACCGCAAGCGCCACATCTTCGTCTACCCCTTCTACTACATCGAGTATGGCCTAGCGCAAACGGGCGCGCTTCAGGTCTGGCGCAACGCGCTCGAAGACCAGCAGGGCGCGCTCGAAGCCTACCGCCGTGCGCTCGCCCTCGGCGGCACGTGCCCCCTGCCGGAACTCTACGAGGCGGCGAACGCCCGCTTCGCCTTTGACCGTGCCACCATGCGCGAGCTAATGGCCCTTGCCGAGCAGAAGCTGGACGAACTCCATCACCCCGCGTGAGCAGGGCTACAGACTAAAAGAGAGGCGGGCAACAAGGCCCGCCTCTCTTTTATGGCTTAACGGTTGTTGACGAACAAACGACTGTAGGGGCACGGCATGCCGTGCCCCTACAGTCGGCGGACGCGCTTCTACGTCGCCTTGTGGATGTACTTGCACGCGGGGTAGCCAGGGCAGGCCACGAAGGGGCCATACCGCCCCTGCTTGACCACCATCACCTTGCCGCACTTCGGGCACGGCTCCCCCGCCCCTGCCAGTGAAACCGTCGCCACCTCTATCTCAGTGGCGGCAGGCTGGCTGGCGGCCTCCCCTTTCGCGGCGGCTTTGCGGCGGCGCGGCTTCGCTGGCGCGGCTGTGGGCGCGCTCGTCGGCTTGAAGATGTAGCGGCAGTCGGGGTAGCCGGAGCAGCCCGCGAATGGCCCAAACCGTCCCTGCCGCTCGACGAGAGGCTTGGCGCATTCCGGGCAGGGTAGCCCAATGACGCCCGCGCTCTCCGCGTCCAGCGCCTTGCGCGAGCCGTTCTTCTCCCCCTTCCCGCCCGTGTTCTCCGTGTAATCACAGGCAGGGTAGCCGGAGCAGCCGAGGAAGGGGCCACGCTTGCTCCGTCGCTCTACGAGCGCCTGCCCGCACTTGGGGCATCCCTTATCCGTCGTCTTCGGCCCACCCGGCTTGTGCCCGCACAGGGGGCACACCTCGTAGCGCCCAAATCGGCTGTACCGCTCCTCCATCCGCGTCCCGCACATCGGGCAAGGTTCCGCGAGGCTGACCGCTTTTACATTTCGCGCCGCCGTGATGCGCGCTTCGAGCGGCGAGTAGAAATCGCCCAGCAGCGCCGTCCATCCCACAGCACCCTCCGCCACGCGGTCCAGGTCGTCCTCCATCTGCCGCGTGAAGCCAACGTCGAGCAGGTCGGGGAACTGCTGGATGAGGTAGCGCGTCACGGCGCGGCCCGCGTCCGTCGGCACAAGACTCTTCCCCTGAATCTCCACGTAGCCGCGCTGCTGTATCGTCTCCATGATGCTCGCGTAGGTGCTGGGGCGGCCTACCCCCTCCTTCTCCAGCGCCTTGATGAGCGACGGTTCCGTGTAGCGGGGCGGCGGCTGCGTCCAGTGCTCCTTCGGCTCCAACTCGCGCAGCGTCACCCCTTCGCCATCGTGGAGCGGCGGCAGCACCTGCGCCGTCTCCTCTTCATTCTCCTCCTTCTCATCCGCCGCGCCCGGCTGCACCCCGTAGATGGCGAGCCAGCCCGCGTCCCGCAGAATGCTCCCCCGCGCCTGGAACTGGTAGGGCAGCGCCTGATTCCGGCGCGAAGGCTCGATAGTGGCGATGGTCACGTCGTAAAGCGCGGGCTTCATCTGGCTGGCGATGAAGCGCATCCAGATGAGGCGGTACAGCGCTGCCTCCTCCCCCGCCAGCTTCGAGTTCTTGGGCAGCAGGGCCGGGTCCGTTGGACGAATGCACTCGTGAGCCTCCTGCGCGTTCCCTTTGGCCCGGTAGAAGGGCGGCGACGCGGGCAGCGCACCCTTGCCGAAGACGCTCTCGATGACCGACCGCGCCGCTTGCTGCGCCTCGGCGGCGACGAAGGGCGAGTCCGTTCGCATGTAGGTGATGCGCCCCATCTCGTAAAGCTTCTGCGCCACCTGCATCGCCCGCTTCGGCGACAGCTTCAACGTCGCGCTCGCCTTCTGCTGGAGCGTGCTGGTAATGAAGGGTGGCGGTGGGCGTCGTAACCGCTCCTTCGTCTCCACCGAGCGCACGTTCCAGCGCAAATCCTTCGCCTGAAGCTCGTCGGCGATGGCGTGGACTCGCTCAGTCGGCAGCCGCTTGGGGTCCAACTCCTTGTCCGCCGGGGCGAGCAGCGCCGCCAGTTGCGCCGTGAACCGCTCCTGCTCCGGCGTCTGGCGGGCAAAGAGTGCTTCCAGCGTCCAGTACTGCTCCGTCGTGAACTCCTCGATTTCCTCCTCGCGTTCAGCCACCAGCCGCACCGCCACCGACTGCACGCGCCCCGCCGAGAGCGAGGTGCCGAAGGCGTTTCGCAGCACGGGCGACACCTTCCACCCCACCAGACGGTCCAGCACGCGCCGGGCCTGCTGCGAGTTCACCAGGTCCATGTCGAGTGGGCGCGGCTTGGCGAACGCCACCTGCACCGCCTTCTTCGTAATCTCCGTGAAGGTGACACGGTAGACGGGCTTGTTCCGCATGGCGCTGCGAATCGTCTCCAGAATGTGCCACGCGATGGCCTCGCCCTCGCGGTCAGGGTCGGTGGCGAGATAGAGCGCGGACGCCTCCTTGGCGGCGGCCCGGATAGCCGTGATGACCTTCCCCTTCCCCTTGGCTGGCTCGTAGGTCGGCGTGAACCCCGCCTCCACCTCCACGCCGAGCGCCTTGGGGGGCAGGTCTCGAACGTGCCCCATGCTGGCGAGCACCTGCCACTCACTGCCGAGGTAGCTCTGGATTTTCTTGGCCTTGCTGGGGCTTTCGACGATGACCAGTTTCTTCATGACCTATATTTTACCACCGATGAGCGACAGCGCCCGA
>DASVVH010000114.1:0-4802 GCA_036386615.1 Ardenticatenaceae bacterium | reverse complement strand
CTCTAGTCTGCTGACCTGTTGGGAAGGCGAAGCCCAATGTAACAAGAGGCCACTACACCCCTGTAGTGGCCTCTTGTGTTATATCATTTAAACGGCGAGACCATCATTAGTATCTATGCGCGCTCGATGCACGCGCCCAGCGCACGCAGCCGCATGTCCAGGTCCTCGTAGCCCCGGTCAATCTGCTCCACGTTATAGATGATACTCTGCCCCTCCGCACAGAGAGCCGCGATGACCAGCGCCATCCCCGCCCGAATATCTGGGCTGGACAGCGTGCCACCGTATAGCGGCGCTGGCCCCACGACCACCGCCCGGTGCGGGTCGCAGAGAATAATCCGCGCCCCCATCGCAATCAGCTTGTCCAACCAGAAGAGGCGGCTCTCGAATAGCTTCTCGTGAATCATGACGGTGCCCTGCGCCTGTGTCGCTACCACCAGCGAAATCGAGATTAGGTCCGCCGGGAAGCCGGGCCAGGGCATGTCGTCAATCTTGGTGATTGCCCCGTGCAGGTCTGCCTGGACCACTAACTCCTGGTTGCCGGGAACGAAGATGTCCTCTCCCTGCACCTCCCACTGCACGCCCAGCCGCCCGAACATGATAGCCGAGATGCGATGCTCTTCCGGCCTGCACCGCCGGATGAGCACTTCGCCGCCCGTCGCCGCTGCCAGCCCGATGAAGCTGCCCACCTCAAGGTAATCCGGCCCTAGCTCATACTCCGCCCCGCGCAGGCGGTCCACTCCCTGAATCGTCAAGGTGTTCGAGCCGGTGCCTTCTATCTGCGCCCCCATGCGGTTCAGCAGGCGGCACAGGTCCTGAATGTGCGGCTCGCTCGCCGCGTTGCGGATAATGGTCGTGCCGGGCGTGCAGACGGCGGCCATCACAACGTTCTCCGTCGCCATGACGCTCATCTCGATGAGGAAGATGTCCGCCGCCTGAAGCCCGTTTGGCGCTTCCAGGTAATAGGTGTCCGGCGTCACCTCCACCATTACCCCCATCTCCTGAAAGGCGCGGATGTGTGGGTCCAGGGGGCGGCGACCAATCCGGTCTCCGCCGGGGCGCGGCAGCGCGGCCTTGCCCGCGCGCGCCAGGAGTGGGCCCGCCAGCAGGAACGATGCGCGAATCGAGCGGCACAGGTCGCGGTCCGGCGTGGTGTGCCGCAAATCCCGCGTGGTGAAGGTCGCCGTGTGGTTCTCCCCGCGCTGAATGCTCCCGCCCAAGCCTTCGACCAGCCGCGTCATCACCTGCACATCCTCGATGCCGGGCAGGCGGCGCAGCGTCACAGGCTCATCCGTCAGAAGGGTTGCCGCGATGGCGGGCAGCGCCGCGTTCTTGCTGCCGCGTGGCTCAATCGTGCCGCGAATGGGCTGTCGGCCCTCAATGATGAAACGGTCCATCTCTGTCTAATCCTCTTGCTCTACGTTCTTTTCTGCTGTCACGACGGTTCCGATGGATGCTTGCCATCGTTCAGCCGCGTTACCGTCGCGCACTGCTAGCTCCAGAAAGCCATCGCTTCCAATGTACGCCACTGGTTCGCCTTTATCAACGTCCGCGAACGTCGTCGCAATCCCTGATAATAGCACCCCTGCTCCCTCGACATGGATGCGCCACGCGCTGCTCTCACTCAGATGTGCCCGCGTTATGGTGGTCACGAGATTCCCGAAGCGGTCAATGTGCATCACGCTTCCGGTGACGCGGCCCGCCTGTTGAGATGTGCCAGGCAGTTCCAGCCGCTGCAACGCCTCCGGTGGCAGCATCTCGCCCAATGACTTTAGCAGAACGCCTGCCGCGAGGTGCGCGGCGGCAGGTGCGAAAACGTCCCGCCCGTGAAAGGTGGCGGAGAGCCGCGAAAGCTGGTAGCGGCGGTTGGAGAGCGATACTGCACGCCGCGCAGGCCACTGCTCCGTTACCATCGTCAGGATGCCGTTGTCGGGCAGGACGAAGCGCCATGCTCCCGCCTCCACCGCCACTGAGCGCCGCGCGCTACCTACGCCAGGGTCTACCACGCAGCAGAAGATACTCCCCGCCGGAAAGTAGGGAACGGAGATGGCGAGGGTATAGGCCGCGTGTACCACGTCCTGTGGGCGAATCTCGTGAGTGAGGTCAATCACCTGCGCCTCCGGCGCGATGCCCGCGATGACGCCCTTCATCACCCCGATGTAGCTGTCACGGGTGCCAAAGTCGGTCATCAGAACAATAGGGGGCATGCGATTCGTGAGGGGGAAGCGAGGTGGCGAAGGGTTGAGTGTTGACGGTACGGGCAGAAGAATAGGTGGAAGCTGGAAAAGGGCAAGCTCGGCCAAGCAAAAGAGGCCCCTCCATCGCAGGGGCCTCTTGTTGTGTTGACTGCCAGCCGAAGGGCTCTGGCCCTGATTGCTATCAAACTGTACAGGTAAGAGCGCCTGATTCGCCGCCCTTGCTGTTCGACTCGGCAGCAAGCAGGGTTGGCTGCGTCCCTGTAGTCTCTTGAATAACACCACCAGGGAAGGTCACACTGGCGACATTGATTCCTACATCCGGGTTTTCCGCCGTCAATTCGCGCGTGAAGGTCATAGACCGCTCCTGCGGTGTATTGGCGAAGACGCGAACGCGAACTGTTGCCGTAGTGGGAAGGACCGCGCCACAGAAGTACGCGATGTAAATCTGGTAGGTGCCGCTAGCAGCACCGCCGGAACTCACAAAAATATTCTCCGGCCCCAACCCCCTCTCGTTGTCTACGTCTAGGGTGGCGGTCGTGCCCTGCTCATCAGCCCAATAGACATGGGTACCATCTGGCTCGGTAACGTGCAGGTCTACGTCTACGGCTCCCTGCTCCCTTCCACCCGACGAACAGTTAGCCGCATTGGGGTCCCCTGTATTCCACGTCAGGGTCACCTGCAAGTCTCCCGTGCCCAGTACGGGTGTCATCTGTGCGTGGGCAGACAAATAGCCAACCTCAACCAGAGGTGTGGACCACTTGGAAGGGACGTGGCCCAGCGTGAAAACGCCTCCCGTTGCTGCCGCTATCTTCAACAGGTCGCGGCGACTCACTCGCTCCTTTTTCGTGCTTACCGGCGGCTGGTTGATAGGGTTTTCCTGGTGCTCCAAGAGTGACACTCCTTTCCGGTTGGCAGGGTAAATCCGTCAGGCGTGAGATGACGTGCTTTACTCGTCGTTGCGCCAGTATATCGTGAAACTAAAATAGCTGTCAAGCAGTTGTTGACTCGTCAGCCTCGTGCGGGTGCCAGGCGTGCTTCAATCCGCCCTTCTATCTGTTCAAAGCGCGCGTAGCGCAGCCTATAGGCAGGCACCCGGCGAACGAGTTGGGCGATTCGAGGGAAGCCAGCTTCAGGCAGGTTCCTGGCGTTCACGAAATGACGCATCAGTTCAAGCCCCGCTTGAGCTTTCGATAGTGGCTCGAAGGCAAAAGTCGCCCTGAGGTCGTAGCGCGGAAAGATAATCAGATTGAGAGGTGCTGCCGAGCAAACCCGCGTCATTGGGAACCAATCCGGCTGCACCAAATCGAAGTCGCTGCCACTCCAAACTTCTTCCGTGCGTTCGCCTCTCAATTCTTGCCAGACAAACCGCGAACTGCGTCTCAGATTGAGCGGGCGAGGAAAGCCCACCAATCGGGCCTCTCCATTCGGTAAGTAGACCATCTCGTCAGTGAGATAGTCGTATCCCCTGCTCAATAGCCATGCCGTCAACGTGCTCTTGCCAACCTCCATCGTGCCGGGGAGCATGACACCCATTCCATTCCAGCTAAGGGCGCTGGCGTGAAATACCATCCCGCCTGTGCTGTGGCTGGCTAGTGCCTCGCACACTCTGCCCAATAGGTACCCCGCCACCTCACCTTCGGAGGCTCTAAAGTGAATTTCATTCTCACGATGGCCCAACCGCAATTCGGCTACTCCGCCTTTGGAGAGGAGGTGATAGGTCACATCTGCCACGCCCTGCTCCTCGCTAGTGGGAATGTGCCGGAACAGAAACTCGATGATTCGCACCGCCTCATGCCCCTCATACTGAAGGGCTACCGTGCTTCCGGCGAACGAGATGGTGTGGGTGCGAAGCTCATTCATGCGAGTTCGATAACGCGCTCCTGCTGTAACTGCTTCAGGATGTTCTCCAAGTCGCCTGGAATCTCTCTGGCCGCATCGGGGAAGGTCTCTACGAGCAGAGCGGTAATCTCCTGGATAGTTCGTTGCCCATCACATAGCTGCCAGACCAGGGCTGTTGTCTCGTTCATGTACAGCACCTTCTTCTCCTGTGGATGGAAGAGCAGCAGTTCATTGTCCATCTCTTCGAGGTGGTAATCCGGCTTCTGTTTGGGCTTGTCTGAAGGAGACATTTACTTGGTCCTTTGGCTAGTCAGTCTGCTGCTTCCTTCGCTCCCGCAACAGGTGCCGCACCCACCCAAAGATGTGCAGGGGGTGACCCACCCAACGCTGCCAGAGCAGCGAGTCAGAACTGTCCAGGTTGTAATGCAGACGCAGCCACCACTCAGAGGGGAAGAAGGTGTCATGCAGGATGCGCGGCCATCCTTTGGCACGCTGGTCCTTAATGGATGAGCGCGGCCACCCGTCGAACTCCTCCCCAATCCCTTTGGGCATCTGTCCTTGCTCCAGTGCTGCCCTCTTCATCAGACTCTCGGACATAGGCGTCATGAACTGCAACAGAGATAGCGTTCGATGGATGGAAGAGAATTCCCGCTCGACGGCTCCCCAATCAATCTCTGCTTGGAAGCATTCCGCAAAGGTGACGATGTCGGCGACCCAGATGAGGCGGTGTGGCGTAAAGACGGTCGCGTGGAAGCGCATGTGATAGCA